>CAMWGZ010000090.1 GCA_947173915.1 uncultured Alistipes sp. | reverse complement strand
ATGCTGTACTGCATCGCCCGGCGGAAAAGCTCCTCGCTGCGCATGGCGACGAAGCCGCCCATGTTTACCACGCCGTCCTTCTTGGCCGAGATGGTCATGATGTCGGCATACTGGTAGATTTCGCGCACGATCTCCTTGATCGTCTTGTCGGCATAGCCCTCCTCGCGCGTCTTGATGAAGTAGGCGTTCTCGGCGAAGCGGGCCGAGTCGATGAGCAGCGGAATGCCGTAGCGGCGGCACAGTTCGGCCGTTCCGCGGATGTTGCGCATCGAGACGGGCTGGCCTCCGGCGGTGTTGTTGGTAATGGTCAGCACCGTGCAGGGGATCTTCTCCTTCGGGTATTTCTTGAATACCGCCTCCAGCTTGTCGAGGTCCATTTCGCCCTTGAAGGGGATCTCCAGCTGGGTGTCGGCCGCCGCGTCGATCGTGCAGTCGGGGGCCAGGCAGCGGCGGAATTCGATGTGTCCCTTCGTGGTGTCGAAGTGGGAGTTGCCCGGGATCACGTCGCCCTCCTTGAGCAGGGCGGAGAAGATCACGTTCTCGGCCGCGCGGCCCTGGTGGGTCGGCAGGAAGTAGGGCATGCCGAAGATCTTTTCGATGGTCTGCTTGAGCCGGTAATAGGAGCTGGCTCCGGCGTAGCTTTCGTCGCCGGTCATCATCGCGGCCCACTGGCGGTCGCTCATCGAGCCGGTGCCCGAGTCGGTCAGCAGGTCGATCAGCACCTGGTCCGAATGGAGCTTGAAGAGGTTGTACTTGGCCTGGCGGATCCACTCCTCGCGCTCGGCGCGGGTCGAAGTGCGGATGGCCTCCGTCATCTTGATCTTGTACGGTTCGCAATAGGGCAGTTTCATAAGATTAGGTATTTTGGTCCGTAATTCGTGTTGGTAAATGACTGCAACAAATTTAGTAAAAATCCCGCAAAAGAAAAAATAGAGTCCGGCATCGTATTTGCTTAATAACGAATTGAACCAAAATAATTCGTATTATGAAAAAGTATCGTTGTACCGTGTGCGACTACATTTACGATCCGGAGAAGGGCGATCCCGACTCGGGCATCGCTCCGGGGACCCCGTTCGAGGAGCTTGCCGACGACTGGCACTGCCCGATCTGCGGCGTGGGGAAGGATATGTTCGAGCCGGAGGAGTGACGGCCGGCTGCCTGCCGTAGTCTGAAAAAAAGTATTGGATGCGAAGCCCGGGACGAGAGGTGCGGCCTCTTCTCCCGGGCTTTTCGCGTGCCGCGGAGCCGGGCGGGCGGCGGTGCCGCGGGACCCGTCGGGTCGGGCGCATGTTAAATTAATGTTAAGAATGTCCCGGAACGGAGGCGCGTCGCGAATTTTAATATAAATTTGTTCGACTTTTATTCGTAAAGTTTCCGTAATATGAGCGAAATCTATACCGCCATCATCGCGATCCTGGCCATACTGGCCGTTTCGGGACTTTTCGTCGGCGTGACCAACGATGCTGTGAACTTCCTTACCTCGGCCATCGGCTCGAAGGCCGCGCCGCTCAGGACGATCCTGCTGATCGCCTCGCTCGGCATTCTGCTCGGTACGGCCACCTCGAGCGGCATGATGGAGGTCGCGCGCAACGGCATGTTCGACCCCGGGCGGTTTACCTTCCACGAGGTCATGATGCTCTATGCCGCCGTCATGTTCGCCAACATCATCCTGCTGGACCTCTACAACTCGATGGGGCTGCCCACCTCGACCACCGTGTCGCTCATCTTCTGCCTGCTCGGCTCGGCCGTCGCCGTGTCGCTCTACAAGATCGCCGGCAGCGATGCGCTGGCGATCGGGGACCTGGGGCAGTTCATCAACACCTCGCGGGCGCTGGGCATCGTCTCGGCCATCCTGCTCTCGGTGGTCATCGCCTTTACCTGCGGCACGGTGGTCATGTACGTTTCGCGGCTGATCTTTTCGTTCCGATACACCCCCGTCTTCCGCCGCTTTGGAGCCTTCTGGTGCGGCGCCTCGCTGACGGCGATCGTCTATTTCGCCCTCTTCAAGGGACTTAAGGGACCGCTGGCCGACAGCGCCGCGATCCATTGGATCGACGGCCACTTCCTGCTGGCGCTGGTGCTCTGCTGGGCGGCCTGCAGCCTGCTGCTCTTCTTCCTGCAGCGGCTCAAGATCAACATCCTGCGGATCACGATTCTCTCGGGTACGTTCGCCCTGGCGCTCGCTTTCGCGGGCAACGACCTGGTCAATTTCATCGGCGTGCCCGTCGCCGGATTCGATGCTTTCTCGATCGCCCGGCATGCGGGCAGCAGCGAGATCACGATGGAGGGGCTCAGCGCCAACGTGCCGGCCAATCTGACGGTGCTGCTGACGGCCGGTGCGATCATGATCCTGACGCTCTGGACCTCGAAAAAGGCGATGCACGTGACCGAAACCGAAATATCGCTCACGTCGCAGGGCGACAGCGCCCCCCAGTACGAATCGTCGCTCTTCTCGCGGACCGTCGTGCGCATGGCGCTGAATATCAATAATGCCGTCGATCGCGTGGTGCCCCGCTCGATCCGGAAGAGAGTGGCCCGCCAGTTCGAATACGTCGATATCGAGCACAGCGGCGCTCCCTACGACATGATCCGTGCGACGGTAAACCTTACCACCTCGGCGATGCTCATTTCGCTGGCCACGTCGCTCAAGCTGCCGCTCTCGACCACCTACGTCTGCTTCATGGTGGCGATGGGCACCTCGCTCGCCGACCGGGCCTGGGGTCGCGAGAGCGCCGTCTATCGCATCACGGGCGTGATGACGGTCGTGGCGGGCTGGTTCGTCACGGCGCTGGGCGGCTTCCTGATCGCCCTGGTCATGGGGCTGGTGCTGATCTACGGCGGAATCGGCGCGTTTGTGCTCACGACGCTTCTGTGCGGCTACATGCTCGTCAAGAGCAATTTCCTGAAAAAGGACAAGAAGGAGAAGACCCCGGCCAAAAAGACGGGCGAGACGAGTCAGGATATCATCTACAGCATCTCGCAGGAGGTGTGCGCCACGATGGAGCGCGCCACGCGGATCTACGACCGCACGCTGATCGCCGTGTTCAAGGAGAACCGCAAGGTGCTGCGCGAGATGGTGCGCGAGGCCAACGACCTCTTCTACCAGTCGCGCGAGCGCAAATATTCGCTGCTGCCTACCCTGCACAAGCTGCAGAAGGGCGATGTCGATACGGCCCACTACTATGTGCAGGTGGTCGATTACCTGAACGAGATGACCAAGGCGCTGGCCCACATAACCCGTCCGGCATTCGAACATATCGACAACAACCACGAGGGGCTCTCGAAGGAGCAGACCGAGGACCTGATGCACATCAATGATGAGGTGGAGTCGATCTACCGCCACATAAACAACATGCTGCGCACGGGCGGCTTCTCGGATCTGGATATGGTGCTGGAGATGCGCGACCGGCTCTTCGAGGCGATCGCCGACGCGATCAAGCAGGAGGTGACGCGCATCAACGAGAACCGCTCCAACACCAAGGCCAGCATCCTCTACCTGACGATTCTGAACGAGACGAAGAGCATGGTGCTTCAGTCGCGCAACCTGCTCAAGTCGCAGCGTTATTTTCTCGAGCATAAGGGCGGCATAGCGCTGATGTTCAATAAAGTGAAGTAAGTCTTATTATGGATATAGCACAAGCCAAGCGGCGGGAGAACATCGCCGAATACATTCTCTATCTCTGGCAGGTCGAGGATTTGCTGCGGGCGCTGCAATTCAGTCCCGAGGCGGTCTATTCGCAGCTGATCGCTCCGCGCAATGTGGAGGAGAGCCAGCGCCACGTCTATCTGCTCTGGTATATGGACATCGCCAACCTGCTGCGGCAGGAGGGCAAGGAGGAGCAGGGCCATCTGGAGCACACGCTCCATCTGATCGACGACCTGAACGACCTGCACCTGCAGCTGATGAAGCTGCCCGTGGGCGCGCACTACCGGGAGACCTTCGCCCGGCTCGAACCGGAGTTGCCCCGGCTGCGGGCGGTGCTCGGGCGGCAGGCGAGCGACATCGAGCTTTGCTTCCGGGCGCTGTACGCCGTCATGCTCTACCGCATCAAGGGGCAGGGCGAGAAGGGGGCTGTGGCCGACACCATCGAGTTCGTCTCGCCCGTGGTCGCCGAACTGGCCGACATGCACCGGCGGGTGGAGCGGGGCGAGATCGACCTGTTCAAGGATGCCGACGCGGCGGAGTGACCGCAGGGGTGTCGGCGCGTCGGATCCTTCGGAGCCGGAGTGCGCGCAAGGCTGAGAAAAAGAAAAAAATAGGATATTTTTGGGAAATCGGGAAAAAGGTTATACATTTGCACTCCGCATTATGCGCAAAAACAATAAAAAGACGATATAACTATGGCAATGAAAAGAACTTTCCAGCCTTCGCGCCGGAAGAGAATCAACAAGCATGGCTTCCGTCAGAGAATGGCTACCGCCAACGGACGCAAGGTTTTGGCCGCACGTCGTGCGAAGGGCCGCAAGAAGCTGACCGTATCGGACGAATCGACGTTCAAGTACGCTTAATTCCCTATTCGGGAGAGAGCCATAGCAAGGGCGATACATCATTGTATCGCCCTTGCTGTTTTGGGGGACTCCGGGCAGGCGCGCCTCTTCGGCCGTCGGGGCGGGGCGGCCGCCCCGAAATGTGCGGATTCGGCGGGGATTTCCTTTCCGGTTTGCGGACTATTTACTATATTTGTTCGAAATAGCGGTACATTATGGCGAATTTTAGAGTAGAAGGCGGTTATCGGCTGCGGGGCGACATTACCCCGCAGGGCGCGAAGAACGAGGCGTTGCAGATTCTCTGCGCGACGCTGCTGACCCGGGAGCGGGTCGTGGTGCACAACATTCCCCGGATATTGGATGTCATGCAGCTGATCGACCTGCTGCGGGCGATGGGTGTAGAAGTGGAGCAGCTCGCGGAGGGGAGCTATGCCTTCCGTGCGGCCGACATAAACCTCGACTACCTGCGCTCGGAGGACTACTGCCGCCGGGCCAGCCGCCTGCGCGGCTCGGTCATGCTGCTCGGCCCGATGCTGGCCCGCTTCGGTGTCGGCTACATGCCCAAACCGGGCGGGGACAAGATCGGCCGCCGCCGGCTCGACACCCACTTCATCGGTTTTCAGAAGCTGGGGGCCGTCATCGACTTCGATACGGCGGATGCCTGCTCGGAGGTGCGGTGCAAGGAGCTGAAGGGGTGCTACATGCTGCTCGACGAAGCCTCCGTGACGGGTACGGCCAACATCGTGATGGCCGCCGTGATGGCGCGGGGCACCACGACCATCTACAA
>CAMWGZ010000089.1 GCA_947173915.1 uncultured Alistipes sp. | reverse complement strand
TCGGCGGCATCATCGCCGTCTTCGCCCTCTGCATCCGCAAGGAGCTGCTGCTGCCTCTGCTCTGCGGCATCTTCCTGGTCGAGAGCCTCTCGGTCATGCTGCAGGTGGGCTACTTCAAATACACGAAACGCAAATACGGCGAGGGGCGGCGCATCCTGCTCATGTCGCCCCTGCACCACCACTACCAGAAGAAGAACCTCTTCGAGACGAAGATCGTCACGCGCTTCTGGATCATCTCGCTGCTGCTCGCAGCCATCACACTCGTAACCTTGAAAATCCGATAACCGCCATGAAAAAGATCGTTGTTCTGGGCGGAGGCATCAGCGGATACGGCTCCGCGATCCTCGCCAAAAAGAGAGGCTTCGACGTATTCCTCTCGGACATGGGCACCATCGCCGACCGATACAAAGCCGAACTCGACCGCTGGGAGGTCCCCTACGAAGAGGGCGGGCACACCGAAGAGCGCATCCTCGCGGCCGACGAGGCGATCAAGTCGCCCGGCATACCCGAGACGGCACCGCTGGTGGCGAAGCTGCGCGAGCGGGGCATCCCCGTCATCTCGGAGATCGAGTTCGCCGGCCGCTACATGGGGCGCGCCCGCGCCATCTGCATCACCGGATCGAACGGCAAGACGACCACCACGTCGCTCATCTACAAGATCCTGCGCGATGCGGGCTACAACGTGGCCCTGGGCGGCAATATCGGCGAGAGCTTCGCCTACTCGGTCGCCACAGGCGACTACGACTGGTACGTCCTCGAACTGAGCTCGTTCCAGCTCGACGGCATGCACCGCTTCCGCAGCCACATCGGCGTGCTGACCAACATCACGCCCGACCATCTGGACCGCTACGGCTACGACTTCCAGAACTACGTCGATGCCAAGATGCGGATCCTCCAGAACCAGAACTCGCGCGACTTCTTCATCTATTCGGGCGACGACGAGACGATCCGCCGCGAAATCGAACGCCGCGACCTGACGGTGCGCCAGCTCCCCTTCGCCGCGAAGAACGCCATCGCCAGCGGCGCGGGCGATGCTTTCCTGACCGGCGGCCGGTTCACGGCATGCGTCGGCCGCACCGAGGTCGAGATCGACACCGAACGGATGCAGATCCGGGGGCTGCACAACGCCTACAACGCGATGGCCGCCGCACTGGCCGCACTGGCCGCAGGGGTCGCTCCCGAGCGCATCCGCCACTCGATCTACGACTTCTCCCCGGTCGAACACCGCCTCGAACCCGCCGGCGAGATCGACGGCGTGAGCTACATCAACGACTCGAAGGCCACCAACGTCGATTCGACCTGGTACGCCCTCGAAAGCATGACCCGGCCGGTGGTCTGGATCGCCGGCGGCACGGACAAGGGCAACGACTACGCGCCGCTCAAGGATTTCGTCCGCGAGAAGGTCCGCACGCTGGTCTGCATGGGAGTCGATAACCGCAAGCTGGTCGAGAACTTCACGGGCATCGCACCCCGGGTCGTCTCCGCCTCGTCGCTCGACGAGGCGATGCAGGCCGCCCGCGACGCAGCCCGCCCGGGCGACGTGGTGCTGCTCTCGCCCGCCTGCGCCAGCTTCGACCTGTTCAAGAATTACGAAAACCGGGGGCAGCTCTTCAAGCAGTGGGTCGCCGACCACCGGAAGTAGGGAATGGAAGCGCAGCAGAGAGGCAGGGAGGCCGCCGGACAGCACGCCGCACCCGAATCGCCGCAGGAGGGGAGCTTCCGGCTCTTCACGGGCGACCGGGTGCTGTGGATCATCATCGCCGCGCTGGCCGTGATCTCGGTGCTGGTGGTCTATTCCTCGACCGCCAAAATGGCCTACGATGCCCACGCCGCCCGCTCGACGACCCACTTCCTGCGCCAGCAGCTGATGATCCTCACCGTCTGCGTGCCGCTCATCATCCTGACGCACAAGATCAACTCGCGGGTATATAACCACCTCGCGGTGCTCGCCTACGGGGGAAGCATCCTGCTGACCGTGGCCGTCTATTTCATCGGCGCGACCACCAACGGCGCGGCCCGCTGGATCCCGCTGGGTCCGTTCCAGTTCCAGCCCTCCGAGGCGCTCAAGGTGGCGACCGTACTGCTGCTCGCCCGCCAGCTGGCCGGCCGCCAGAGCGTGATCGACAAGCTGCGCATCATCCCCTCGCTCAACCCGCTGCGCTGGCAGCAGCCCGCCCAGCGGAAGATCTGGCGCGAAGGCACGTGGCCCATACTGGCTCCCGTGCTGCTGGCCTGCGTGGTCATCTTCCCGGCCCACACTTCGTCGGCCGTGCTCGTCTTCTTCGCCTCGTGGGTCATGATGCTCATCGGCCGGGTACGGATCGGCGAGCTGATGAAGCTGCTCGGCCTGGCCTTCGCCGCCGTGCTGCTGGCCGGCATGCTCAACCTGGGGCGCAGCGAGACGGCCGGCGGACGCGTCGAGACCTGGATCGACCTGTGGCTCCACTCCCAGACCGAGAAACCGATCGACCGGCTGACCGACACCGAGCGCTCGATGATCGCCATCCACAACGGAGGAATCCTGGGCGAAGGAGCCGGACAGAGCGCCATGCGCGTGGAGATGATCCACCCCGAAAGCGACTTCGCCTTCGCCTTCTTCGTCGAGGAGTACGGCATCCTGCTGGCCGGCGTGCTGCTGCTGCTCTACCTCTGGATCTTCTTCCGCGCCATCGAGATCTTCCGCCGCTGCGGCACCGCCTTTCCGGGGCTGCTGGTCCTGGGGCTGGCCCTGCTCATCACCTGCCAGGCGCTGCTGCACATCATGGTCACGGTAAACCTGATTCCCGAGACGGGCCAGACCCTGCCGCTCATCTCGCGCGGAGGCTCCTCCACCCTCTTCACGGCCATCGCCCTGGGAATGATCCTGAGCGTCAGCCGGCAAAACGACGAAAAGTCGCACGACATGCCAAAATCGGAAACCATCTACGAAAAATAAACGCCTTTCCTCCATGGAAGAGATCAGACTCGACAAATACCTCTGGGCCGTCCGCATCTTCAAGACCCGCAGCGACGCGGCCGAAGCCATCCGCCAGAACCGCGTGCTGGTAAACGACGCCTACGCCAAGCCCTCGCGCGAAGTGCGCATCGGCGACCGCATTTCGGTCAAACGGATGCCCGTAACGTACCAGTACAAGGTCGTCGGCTACGTTTCGAGCCGCCAGCCGGCCAAGAACGTCCCCGACTACTGCCTCAACATTACCCCGCAGGAGGAGCTGGACAAGCTCAACGCCCCGCGCGAGACGATCTTCGTCCTGCGCGACCGGGGCACGGGCCGCCCCACGAAAAAGGAGCGCCGCGACCTGGACAACCTGATGGAGGGCATCTTCCTCGAAGAGGAGGAGTAACCTCTGCCGGCGAACCGGAAATCGCATAATCGGACTCGTCCTCGCCTCCCTTCGCAACCTCCGATCATTCATCACTTTGCGACAACAGCGCCACAACCCCGACACAAACTACTGAAAATCAACATGCAAAACTCGGAGGGGGGGGGCTTTTTCGCATAAAATAACGAGAAAAAGTTTGTCCGTTAAGCACTTTTAATGTAGTTTTGCACTCGTCGCGCGCAGGTACTTTTCCGGGAAAAATGCTGCGGCGCGGCTTGCTGACTGAAACTACACCGATGATCGGAAAAACCCTCCGGTCGAACCGCAAACTTATAAAGACAAAGAATTATCGCTATGGAAATCTACTATCTGGTCCTGTTCTTATCGGCCATGCTGAGCACCTGGTGGATTTTTAGACACATCCACAAAATCGCCATCCTGAAAAACATTACCGACAACCCGGACGCGCGCAAGCTGCAGAAGGTCCCCGTCCCGTGCCTGGGCGGCGTTGCGGTATTCTTCGGAATAATCATGGCGCTGCTGATAGCGGGTGTCGAATTCGAAGCCTCGAAAATGTTCACGATCGTATGCGCCTTTACCCTGATGCTCTATATCGGAACGATGGACGACATACTCTCCCTCTCGCCCCTTTTCCGGCTGTTCATGGAGGTGCTGATCCTCTCGCTGCTCATCTACGGAGGCTCGGGATACATCGACGACTTCCACGGTCTGTGGGGCATCTACTCCATTCCCGACTGGATCGCCGTCCCGCTGACGATCTTCGCATGCGTGGGCATCATCAACGCCATCAACCTCATCGACGGCGTGAACGGCCTCTGCTCGGGCTACTGCATCATGGCGTGTATCGCGTTCGGCGTGGTGGCGATCTGGTCGGGCGACCAGAAAAGCGCGTCGTTCGCCACGATATTTACCGGTGCTCTGATCCCCTTCTTCCTCCACAACGTCTTCGGCAAGAAGTCCAAGATGTTCCTGGGCGACGGAGGCTCGCTGCTGATGGGCACCATCATCGCCTACTTCATCATCAGCATGCTCAAGAGCGATTCGCAGCTCTCGTTCGTGGCCAACGGCAACTTCGGATTCATCCCCTTCGTGCTGGCGGTGCTGGCCATCCCGGTGTTCGACACGCTGCGGGTCATGACCAGCAGAATGCTTCGCGGCACCTCGCCCTTCAGCCCGGACAAAACCCACCTCCACCACATGCTTTTCCGCCTCCATTTTTCCCATATCGGCACCACCCTGACGGAAATTCTCTCGAATATGCTTATCTTTGTGGTCTGGTTCGCATGCTGGCACCTCGGGGCCTCCGTCGAAGTACAGCTTTATGCGGTCGTATCGCTCGGATTTCTGGCGACATTCGGATTTTACTGGTACGGAATGTCGCTGGAAAAGCACCAGGGGCGAGGTTGGCGCATCCTGACCCGAATCGGCGACCGGACCCATGTCGGGCACACCAAATGGTTTGGACGGTGCACGCGGCTGCTGGACAGAAAATACTGACCTATGAAGAGCGGCGGAACTGCCGCTCTTCATGCGTGCCGGGGCTTCGGCAGGGCATCGCGAATCAGGCAATGAGTTTTTGAATATCAAGCACAAGACAGGCTATGAAGTTTTCCAAAATTTTAGTCGTATTAAGCATGCTGCTGGCCATTTCGCTCCCGGCGCATGCCCAGATGACGGATGCCGCCGTAAAGGATTACGTCAAGGCGGGGTTGGCTTCCGGAAAATCGCAGCAGGACATTGCACGCGAACTGGCGGCACGCGGCGTAACGCGCGAGCAGGCGGAGCGGATCAAAAAGCAGCACGAAAGCGAAATCCCCCAGACGGAAGAGGGATTCCACAGCGCCGGAGAGCAGGAGCGCACGCGCCGGACGGACTCCGGCATGACCGAGACCAAGGATGTCGATTTCGACGCACTGGCCTCCATCGAGCAGAAAATTTCCGCGACAAAGCAGAACAAAAG
>CAMWGZ010000088.1 GCA_947173915.1 uncultured Alistipes sp. | reverse complement strand
GCGAGTCGCTCCTCCCGGCCAGACCGTCCCGGGCGCAGAGGCGCATCATCCGAGCGGCAGCGGCGGACGTTCAGTTGTTTACCCGATAGGCTTTCTGCACGCCGCGAATGCGCAGGATCGAATGGACCAGCGTGTCGAGCACGCCCGCACCAGGCACCTCGACATGGAGCACGCCCGAGAGGACCCCGCCCGACGAGGAGAGGTTCATCGACCGGATGCCGAGCTTCAGATCGCGGCCGATCACGTCGGTTATGTGGTTAATCATCCCCGTGCGGTCTTCAGCCACAATGCGGATCGAGGCACGGAAAGCCCCCTGCTCGCTGTCGCGCCAGCGGGCCTCCATGACACGGTAGGGATAGCTCTCCCGCAGCCGGCGGGCATTGGGGCAGTCGGCCCGGTGGATCGTGATGCCGGCGTTTACCGTGACGAAACCGAAGATCTCGTCCCCGCGAATCGGGTTGCAGCAGCGTCCCAGCTTGTATTCGAGCTGTCCGATCCGCTCGTCGATGACCAGCGCGTCGCTGCTTCGGGGCGCGGCCGCCCGTTCGGCCTTGCGGCGCTTCTCCTCCTCGACGAGCGCGGCCGCCGCACGACGCTCCTCCTCGGCCTCCCCCGAAAGGTGGGCCATGAGGATCTCCTTGATCTGCATCAGCTCTATCTTCCCGGCGGTTACCGCCGCATAAAGCTCCGTGCCCGTCCGCATCCTGAAGTGGCGGCAAAGGATCGCCACCGCCTCGTCGATCGAAAGCGGCAGCTTCCAGTTCTTGAGCTTGCGCTCGATCTCCTCGCGGCCGAGACGCGCGTTGCGG
This sequence comes from uncultured Alistipes sp., assembly GCA_947173915.1. GTDB lineage: Bacteria > Bacteroidota > Bacteroidia > Bacteroidales > Rikenellaceae > Alistipes. Next base: position 4,531 of record CAMWGZ010000088.1, on the reverse strand, counting down.
GCCTGCTCCTCGCGCAGCGAAGCCCGGATCTTGCTTCGGGCCTTCGAGGTCACGGCGAATCCCAGCCAGTCGGCCTTGGGCCGCTGGTTCTTCTGGGTCATGATCTCAACGATGTCGCCGTTGTGCAGCTCGTCGCGGATCGCCGCAGGCCGGTTGTTGATCTTGCCGCCCGCGCAGGTCACGCCCAGCGACGAATGGATGTCGAAGGCGAAGTCGAGCACCGTGGCCCCTTCGGGCAGCCGCCGCAGGTCGCCCCCGGGCGTGAAGACGAAGATCTCGCCCGACGACGGCTTGGCATCGAAACTGCGGACCAGCGTGCGGCTCTTGTCCTCCATCAGCTCGCGCAGCTGACTCAGCCAACGCTCGCTGCCGCTCGAACCCTGATCGACCCCCTTGTAACGCCAGTGGGCGGCAATGCCCCGCTCGGCCACGGCATCCATGCGCTCGGTGCGGATCTGCACCTCCACCCAGCGCCCCTGTCCGGCGGCGACGGTGGTGTGGAGCGACTCGTAGCCGTTGGACTTGGGGATCGAAATCCAGTCGCGCGTCCGCTCGGGATTGGGGGTATAGAAATCGGTCACGATCGAATAGACGGTCCAGCAGAGGCGCTTCTCCTCCTCGGGCGGGCAGTCGAGGATGATCCGCAGGGCAAAGATGTCGTACACCCCCTCGAACGGCACCCGCTGCTTGCGCATCTTGTTCCAGATCGAGAAGATCGACTTGGTGCGGCTCTTGACGTGGTAGCGGATTCCGGCCCGGTCGAGCCGCTCGACGACCGGTGCGAGGAAGCGGGCGATGAAGTCGCGGCGCTCCTCCTCCGAGGCCGAGAGCTTCTCGGCGATGTGGCGGTAGTCCTGCGGTTCGAGGTAGCGCAGGGCCAGGTCCTCCAACTCGCTCTTGACGTTGTAGAGTCCCAGCTTGTGGGCGATCTGCGCATAGAGGTTGAGCGACTCCCAGCTCTTCTTGCGCCACTTCTCGCGGGGAAAGATGTCGAGCCGGCGCATCACTTCGAGGCGGTCGGCCAGCTTGATAAGGATCACGCGCGGGTCCTCCGAGTAGGAGACGATCAGTTCGCGGAAGTTCTCCGCCTGCTCCTTCGAGGCGTTGAGCCGGATCTCCGAGATGCTGTTCATCCCGACGGTCATGCCCAGCACCTCCTCCCCGAACCGCTCGCGAATCCCGGAGGTGCACGCCACGAAGCACTCCTCGCCCCGCCGTGCGGCGCTGCGGACCGCGTCGTGCAGGATGGCCGCCACGACGGGAGCCGCCCCCAGGCCAATCTCGGTCAGCACGATGCGCGCCACCTCGGCCGCGTGGTCCGTCATCGGCGTGCCGTCGTAGCGCAGCTCGCCGGCCGTCTGCCGCAGCGCGTACTCCAGGGCGCGGTCAGCCCCGGAGGCCTCCTCGGGTGTCAGGGTGCGGCGAATCTCGTCGCGCAACCGCTCGTATCGGGTCAAGTCCATAACGTCGTCCTTTTATTTGTACAATTCAAATTTACGCAAAAATCCCACGCCCGCAAACTTTATTCCGCAAGAAAACCTATCTTTGCGCCGGTCCTGTTTTACGCCGCCATGGAAAAAAGTCTTCTCCGAACGGAATCTGCCGACCCCCGCGACTATGCGGAGCTGACCCGGGTTTGGGAGGCCTCCGTGCGGGCCACCCACCGCTTCCTGCAAGAATCCGACATTCAGGAGATAAAGTCCCGCATGGCCGGGGAGTATCTTCCGGGGGTCGAACGCCTCCGCTGCATCCGCGAAGAGGGGCGCATCGTCGCCTTCATCGGACTGGCGGGCACCCACATCGCGATGCTCTTCGTGCGGCCCGACCGCCGGGGCACGGGCTGCGGCCGCCGCCTAGTCGAAGAGGCCGTCGCCCGCTACGGTGCCCGCACCGTCGATACGAACGAACAAAACGAACAGGCGACGGGCTTCTACCTGCGGCTGGGATTCGCCGTCGTCGGCCGCGACGAGGGGGACGATGCCGGACGGCCCTTCCCGATCCTCCACCTGGCCCTTCGCGAGGGCTGAAAACGGAACCGGGCGGCTTGCAGGCCGCCCGATCATCCTGTCGCAGAAAAACCGCTCCTCCCCCGAAGAGAGAGGCTACCTGCGGCGCGCCTCCTCGGCATCCTTCTCGGGCACGTCGTCGCCCTCCCATTCGAACATCGGGAAATCGCGCCGTTCGCCGAGCGAGAAGCGGGTGTAGGTAATCGGCAGCCCCCGGTCGAGGAACATGCGCTCGTAGGCCGTCTTCACGGAGAGCACCTCATCGGCGAAGCCCGAGCCGTAAATATCGTCGTTGGCCGCTTCGCATTCCAGGCCGAAGCGCCCGATTACCGCCTGCGTATAGGCGAACAGATGCTGCGAATCGGTCTTGAGGTGGATCCTGCCCTCGGCAGGAAGCATGCGGGCATAACGCTCCAGAAAGAGCGGCGAGGTAAGCCGTTTCTTCGCCCGCCGCGTCTTGAGCTGCGGATCGGGGAAGGTAATCCAGATCTCGCTGACCTCGCCCGGAGCGAAGAAGGAGTCGATCAGCTCGATGCGCGTGCGCAGGAAGCCCACGTTGTCCATTCCGCGCTCGGTCGCGGTCTTGGCTCCGCGCCACATGCGGGCCCCCTTGATATCCACGCCGATGAAGTTGCGCGAGGGGTCGCGCTCGGCCAGCGCAACGGTGTATTCCCCCTTGCCGCACCCCAGTTCGAGGACGATGGGGCGGTCGTTGCGAAAGAAGTCGTCGTGCCAGCACCCCTTCAGCGGGTGGCTGCGGCCGAACGCCTCCTCGAAGGCGGGCTGCACGAAGCATTCGAAAGTGAGGTTCTCGGCGAACCTTCTCAGTTTATCTTTTCCCATGAATCGGTTTGCAATTTATTCCGACAATGTACCGCCCGGCCCGAAATCGATGCCCGCGGCCTCCACGCCCCGCACGGGCGAGGCGGGCGTAAGGGTTATCCGGTAACATCCCCGCCGGCCCAGCACCACCGCACGGCGATAGAGCTGCCGGAGCTGCGGACGAAGCGCCGCCGCACGCCCCGAAGCCGGCAGCGGCACGGCGACCTGCTCGGCATAGCGCGACGAATCGGGAGCCTGAATCTCAACCTCGAGGCGGAGCGTATCGCCCGCCCCGCCGCGCTGCCCGGCATACCGCAGCACCAGGTAGAGGTCGCGCGAGGAGAGCGTATCGCTGTTCTCGAAAGTCACGCAGGCCCCTTCGGTCCAGGCGCGGGGATCGACATCGACCATCGCCGCGTCGTGGGGCGAGAGACACCCGCCCGACAACGACACGCACACCGCCGCCATGAATCCCCGCCAACGCATCCGGACTCCCGTTTTTTTCAGTTACTCCTCCTTTTTCGGGTTCTCGCCGCCGGCGGAGCGCTCGGTGCGCTCGCCCCTCGGACGACCTCCGTCGCGGCGGTTGCGGCCACGCGACCGGGAACGGCGCTGTGCGCCGCCCTCCCCTTCGTCCGCACGAGGCTCCGCAGCGGCAGCTGCGGGCTGCGTCTTCGGCGCATCCGTCTGCGGACGGCTCTCCGAGCGGGGTTTCCCGGAACGGGCACGTCCGTCGCGCGAATCGCCCCGCCGCTCCGTCGGAGCGGCACCCTCGCCGCGGCAGCCGCGGCGGTCGCGACGCGCACCGCGTCCCTCGGCCGAACCGTTTCCGCTCTCGGACTGTCCCGTCCGCTCCTGCGACGGCTTCGCAGCCGCCTCGGCGCGCGGAGCACCCTCAGTCGTTCTCTTCTCGCGCTGCTCCTTGCCGCCACCCTTCCGGCGGTTGCGGCCGCGCCGTCTGGAGGCGTTGTCGAAGCGGGTAATGCTGTCCTCCTCCGAACGATAGGTCGGCTCCTCGACCTGCTCTGCATGCAGATCCTCCGCCTGCAGCGTCTCGACCTTCTGACCCGCCCGGTTCAGGGCGATGATCTCCTTCACGCGCGCGACGGGCAGCGTCACCACGTTGCTCATGGCATCCCGGCTGCTGCTGAAGGACATCGTGCCGGCCAGAATATCGTTCTTGATAAGGTAGTAATCGCCGTCGAGCGCCTGCAGCGGCTCCCGCAGACGGGGGAACTCGCGCCGCGCTTCGGCATACACGTCGTACTCGTAGGCCAGGCAGCACTTGAGCTTCGAGCACTGGCCGGCAAGTTTCTGGGGATTGAGCGACAGCTCCTGCACGCGCGCCGAATTGGTCGTGACGCTCGAGAAGCTCGAAATCCACGAAGCGCAGCACAGCTCGCGGCCGCAGGCACCGATGCCGCCGATGCGCCCCGCCTCCTGACGGGCACCGATCTGCTTCATCTCGATGCGTATGTGGAACCGTTCGGCAAAGACCTTGATCAGCTCGCGGAAATCGACCCGCTCGTCGGCGATGTAGTAGAAGATCGCCTTGATCTTGTCGCCCTGATACTCCACGTCGCCGATCTTCATGTTAAGCCCCATCTCGGCGGCGATCTGCCGCGCGGCGATCATCGTCTCGTGTTCGAGGGCGATGGCCTCCTGCCAGCGTTCGATGTCGTAGGGCTTGGCCTTGCGGTAGA
>CAMWGZ010000087.1 GCA_947173915.1 uncultured Alistipes sp. | reverse complement strand
ACTTTTTTTTTTCAAGCCGTAGCCGGGATCAGTTCTCTAGTACGGTGTGGTTGGGTCGGTGATGTGTATTAGAGACAGGCCCTGAACGACGGTTCCTGCGTGCGCAACATGCAGATCGTGGTCGATCTGGCGAAATTCGACGAGGAGCTGCTCCGCCGCATCACCACCGGAGCCTGCCTGCGCGTGGACGGCCGTCTGGTCGCTTCGTGCGGCGCGGGGCAGGGTGTCGAGGTGCAGGCCGACCGGATCGAGATCTACGGCACGGCCGATCCCGAGAGCTACCCGTTGCAGAAGAAGGGCCATTCGCTCGAATTCCTGCGCGACATCGCTTACCTGCGTCCGCGCACCAACACCTTCGGTGCGATCCTGCGCATCCGCCACGCGATGGCTTTCGCCATCCACAAATATTTCAACGATCGGGGCTTCTACTACCTGCACACCCCGCTGATCACGGCCTCGGACTGCGAGGGTGCCGGCGCGATGTTCCAGGTCACGACCCTCGACATGAACAACCTGCCCCGCACCGAGGAGGGAAAGATCGACTATGCCCAGGATTTCTTCGGCCGTCAGTGCAGCCTGACCGTCTCGGGACAGCTCGAAGGCGAGCTGGGTGCCCTGGCGCTGGGACGCATCTATACCTTCGGTCCCACTTTCCGGGCCGAGAACTCGAACACGCCGCGCCACCTGTCGGAGTTCTGGATGATCGAGCCGGAGATGGCCTTCTTCGAGCTGGAGGACAACATGGAGCTGGCGGAGGATTTCCTCAAGTACCTGATCCGCTATGCGCTGGAGAACTGCCGCGAGGATCTGGAGTTCATGGACAAGATGTGGGACAACGGCCTGATCGAGCGGCTCAACTTCGTTCTGGCCAACGACTTCAAACGGCTGGACTACACCGAGGGCGTGGAGATTCTCAAGGCTTCGGGCCGCAAGTTCGAATTCCCGTGCGACTGGGGCTGCGACCTTCAGTCGGAGCACGAGCGCTACCTGGTCGAGGAGCACTTCAAGCGTCCGGTCATCCTGATCAACTACCCCAAGCAGATCAAGGCCTTCTACATGAAGCAGAACGAGGACGGCAAGACCGTCCGGGCGATGGACGTGCTCTTCCCGAAGATCGGCGAGATCATCGGCGGTTCGGAGCGCGAGGCCGACTACGGCAAGCTGCTCGCCCGCGTGGAGGAGCTGGGTATGAACAAGGAGGAGCTTTGGTGGTACCTCGACACGCGCCGCTGGGGCTCGGCCCCGCACTCGGGCTTCGGCCTGGGCTTCGAGCGCCTGCTGCTTTTCGTGACGGGCATGGGAAATATCCGCGACGTGATTCCTTTCCCCCGCACGCCGAAGAATGCTGAATTCTAACGTATTGTCCCGATAAGGCGGAGTTGCTCCCGTTCGATGTTCGCCGTCGGACGGGAGTTTCTTCACGAAATGGCACCGTTCTTGCAACAGGGTAATTGCAGTCAATCGAATGAAGAATCCTTGCGGTCCGCGTTGCGCCGGCCGCAGAAAATTGGAAAAGAAGCTATGTCAATCATGCAGAAGCAGGTACTGACCTTGCAGCAGAAACTCTCGCCCCAGCAGATTCAGATGATCAAGCTGCTGGAGCTTCCCGCCATGCAGCTCGAACAGCGCATCAAGCGCGAGATCGAGGAGAATATCGTGCTGGAGGAGGACGAGCATCTCTCCGAAGAGGAGCCGCAGCAGATCTCCGTCGAGGAGTATCTGCGCGAGGACGACACCCCCTCCTACAAGAGCCGCATCAACAACATTTCGAAAGACGACAAGCCGCGCCAGGCACCTCTGGTGGGAGGCCGCTCGCTGCAGGAGTATCTGGTCGAGCAGCTGGGCTACCGCAACCTCTCGGAGGAGGAGATGCGGCTGGCGGTCTATCTGGTGGGCAGCATCGAGGAGGACGGCTACCTGCGCCGCGACCTGGAGACGATCGCCGACGACGTGGCCTTCGCGCTCGGGATCGACGTTACGGCCGAACGGCTCGAAGGGCTGCTGCGGATCATCCACGATCTGGAGCCTGCCGGCGTGGGTGCCCGCAACCTCCAGGAGTGCCTTCTGTTGCAGATGGAGCAGCAGCGGCTCGACACGCCGGCCCGCCGGCTGGCGCTCAAGATCCTGAAGAGCTATTTCGACGAGTTCGTCAAGAAACATTACGAAAAGCTGATGGCGCGCCTGCAGGTCTCGCGCGACGAGTTCCGCGAGGCGATCGAGGAGATCCGCCGCCTCTCGCCCCGTCCCGGCAACCTCTATTCGGAGGGAGGGACGGACACCACGCCCTACATTACCCCCGATTTCCTGCTCGACTACCACGAGGGTCGCTTCGATCTGTCGCTCAATTCGAGGAATCTGCCCGAGGCGCGGATCAACCAGCGCTACGTGGAGATGATGCGCGACATGGTGTCGCCCGACGGCCGGGTCAAGGAGGAGAACCGCGAGGCGGTGCAGTTCGTCAAGAGCAAGATCGACTCGGCCAAGTGGTTCCTGTCGGCCATCAAGCAGCGGCATGACACCCTCATGCGCACCATGCAGGAGATTCTCGACTACCAGCAGGAGTATTTCAAGGACGGCGACATGAGCAAGCTCCGCCCGATGATCCTCAAGGACATCGCCGACCGCACGGGACTCGACGTATCGACCATCTCGCGCGTGGTAAACAGCAAGTACGTGCAGACCCAGTTCGGCATCATTCTGCTCAAGTCGCTCTTTTCGGAGGCGATGCAGACCGAGAGCGGCGAGGAGGTGTCGAGCCACGCCATCAAGCAGATCCTCCAGCAGTGCGTCGATGAGGAGGACAAGCACCGCCCGCTCACGGACGAGACGCTGATGGATATTCTCAACGCGAAGGGCTACCGCATCGCCCGCCGCACGGTGGCCAAGTACCGCGAGATGCTGGGCATTCCGGTGGCGCGCCTGCGCAAACAGGTGTGACGATGGCTGCCCGCATGCTTCCGGCCCGGATCGTTTCCGGGCTTTTGCATCCCCTGCTGCTGCCGCTGTACATGATCGCGGCGCTGCTCTGCGGCCGCACGGGGTATGCGGCGCTCTATCCGCTGCGGATCAAGTGCTATCTTTCGTGGTCGGTGGTGCTCTTTACCGTGCTCGTCCCGGCGCTGTCGCTCGCGCTGCTGCGCAGCTACCGCAAGATCGGGGATCTGGAGCTGAGCCGCCGCAGCGACCGGATCGTGCCGCTGGCGCTCATGACCCTCTGCTATACGCTCTGCGCGCTGGCTGTCGTGCGGGTGCCCGGGGCGCATGCCCTGAGCCGCTTCGTCTTCTGCGGGGCCGGCTGCGCGGCTTTCTGCCTCGCGGTCTCCTGCTTCTGGAAGATCAGCCTCCACCTGACGGGCATGGGGACCGTTTCGGCCATTCTCTTCTGGATCGGTGCCGCCGGGGGCGATACCGTCTGGCCACTGGCCCTGGCGCTGACGGGAGCCGGGGCGCTGGCTGCGGCCCGCCTGCAGTTGGGATACCACACTCCGGCGCAGGTGGCGTGCGGTTTCGCGGCCGGCGCTGCGATCGCCTCCTGCATCATTCTTTTCGTCTGAAACAAGCGTTGTTATGTAATTGAAAATCGTCGCGAAGAGTTGCTTTGCGACGATTTTTATTATATTACCTTACCATCGTGAACTCTGAATTTACGTTGTCATGAAAAAATCTTTCCTCTTTTTTGCGGCGGCGATTGCCCGCGAGGAGGAGGTTTATTCGATCAGCGTCGATGCCGTCGATACGAACGGACATGTCGTCCGCGCCGTGTTCGACGGGGAGCTGCTTTTCCGGAATATGTCGGCTTCGGGGAGCAGCGCTGCTGCGCGTCCTATGGGAATGCCGTGCCATCGGATCTCCCGATAGGGCTTTGTCGCTCGAAACGAAAAAGGAGAGTCGTTGCGACTCTCCTTTTTCTGTGCGTCGGGGTTGTTCCCGTTACTTGCTCATGTAGCCCTTGATATAGTGGTGGTGCTGGCCGTAGCGCTCGAAAGCCGCGCGGTCCAGCTCCTCCTGAGCCGAAGGATGGGCCACCGAGATGATCAGGCGGGCACGCTCCTGGAGGCTCTTGCCGTAGAGATCGACGGCACCGTTCTCCGTGACGAACCAGTGGATGTGGTTGCGGGTGGTGACCACGCCGGCACCGCAGGTCAGCTCGGGCGAGATCTTCGATACCCCCTTGTTCGTGATCGAGGGCATGGCGATGATCGCCTTGCCGCCCTTCGAGAGCGAGGCACCGTAGATGAAGTCGATCTGGCCGCCGACACCCGAATAGAACTTCGTGCCCAGCGAGTCGGCGCACACCTGTCCCGTGATATCGACCTGCAGGGCCGAGTTGATGGCCGTCACGCGGTCGTTCTTGGCGATGACGAAGGGGTCGTTGGTGTAGCCCACGTCCATCATCAGCACGCCGGGGTTGTCGTCGATGAAGTCGTAAACCCGCTGCGAACCCATCAGGAAGGTCGAGACCATCTTGCCCTTGTCGATGTTCTTGGCCTCGCCGTTGATGATGCCCTTCTCGACCAGCGGCAGCACGCCGTCGGCGAACATTTCGGTGTGGATGCCCAGGTTCTTGTGGCCGCCGAGCTGCGCCAGCACCGCGTTGGGGATCGCGCCGATGCCCATCTGGAGCGTCGCGCCGTCCTCGATCAGCGCCGCGCAGTGCTTGCCGATGCGGGTCTCGATCTCGTTGGGTTCGGTGAAATGAGCCTCCTCGAGGGGCATATCGTCCTGGACGAACAGGTCGATCTTCGAGCAGTGGATCATCGCGTCGCCGAACGAGCGGGGAACGTACTTATTGACCACCGCGATGACCGTGCGGGCCGTCTCGACGGCGGCGAGGGTCGCATCGACCGACGTGCCGAGCGACACGTAGCCGTGCTTGTCGGGTGTCGAAACCTGGATCATCGCCACGTCGCAGGGGACTACGCCCGAACGATAGAGCTTCTGGGTCTCGCTCAGGAAGATCGGAATATAATCGGCATAACCGCTCTGAGTCACTTTGCGGACGTTGCCGCCCACGAAGAAGGAGTCGAGCTGGAAGATGCCCTCGAACCGAGGGTCGGCATAGGGTGCCGGACCCTCGGTGTGGAGGTGGTGGATGTGCACGTCCTTGAACTCATGGTTGGCGCCGCGTTCGCACATGGCCTTGATGAGGCACTGGGGTGCCGATGCTACGCTGCTCAGGTGGATATGATCCCCCGATTTGATGACCTTGACGGCTTCGGCGGCCGTCGTGAATTTGATCTGAGCGTTCATTTCTTATCGTTTTTGTAGAGATTAGTTGCGTTTTACTTCGACCTGCTCGTAGCCCTCGACGATATCGCCCACGCGGATGTCGTTGAACGACT
>CAMWGZ010000086.1 GCA_947173915.1 uncultured Alistipes sp. | reverse complement strand
TTTCCCTGGAGATTGATGTCGAGACCTTTGCGTAATGTAATGATTTTCGACATGGTTAGTTAATTGAATTGATGATTGTGATTGTATGTTTCGTTTCGATGTGTTCCGCAAATCGCATAAATCGCGTGCGAATATACGACATTTTTCGAAAGCAGCCAACCAAACCGGCGGCCCTTTTTGAGAAATGGAGCGGATTTTCCTATTTTTGCGGTCGGATTACGGAAACAGTGAACGACCTTCTGGTAAACATACACACCCACCGCCCTGCGGGCGATGCCGTCGAGCCTTCGTTCGGCGGCGTGCACCCCTGGCAGGCCGCCGAACGATTCGATGCGGAGGCGCTGCGCCGTGCGGTCGGCGACGCGCAGATGGTCGGCGAGATCGGGCTGGACTTCGCCTGCGGGGTCGATCGGACGTTGCAGGCGGCTCTTTTCCGCGACCAGCTCCGCCTGGCCGAGGAGCTGGGGCGGCCTGTGGTAATCCACTGCGTGAGGGCCTACGGGGAGGTCATGCGGGAGCTGGCACGCTACCGGCTGCGTGCCGTCGTGCTGCACGGCTTCATCGGTTCGCCGGAGCAGGCGGCGCGTGCCGTTGCCGCGGGGTACTACCTCTCCTTCGGCGAACGCGCCTTCCGTTCGCCGCGCACCGTCGAAGCACTGCGCCGCACGCCCCTCGACCGCCTCTTTGCCGAAACGGACGACAGCGAGGTGCCGATCGACGAGATCTACCGGCGTATCGCGGCGGTCAAGGAGGTCGGGACAGGTCGGCTGGCGGAGGAGATTCGCCGCAATTACGAAAAAATATTCGAACGATGACAAGCGAAAACTGGCTCGAACGGACGGAACTGCTGTTCGGAGCGGAAAAGACGGAGCTGCTGCGCGGTGCCCACGTGCTGGTGGTCGGACTGGGCGGCGTGGGTGCCTATGCTGCCGAAATGATCGCACGGGCGGGAGTCGGGCGCATGACCCTGGCCGATGCCGACACCGTGGGGCTTTCGAACATCAACCGCCAGCTGGTCGCCCTGCACTCCACCGTCGGACGGCCCAAGGCGGAGGTGCTGGCCGAGCGGCTGCGCGACATCAACCCCCGAATAGAACTGAACGTCGTGAACCGCTACATCCGGGACGAGGAGACCGACCGGCTGCTCGACGCGGCCCGCTACGACTATGTGGTCGATGCGATCGATACCCTATCCCCGAAGTTGGCGCTGATTCTGGGAGCCATGCAGCGCGGCTATCCCCTGGTCAGCTCGATGGGTGCCGGTGCCAAGGTCGATCCCACGCGGCTGGAGATAGCCGACATTGCGCAGACGCACCACTGTCCCCTGGCCCACATGCTGCGCAAGCGGCTCCACAAGGCGGGGGTGCGCACCGGATTCCGGGCGGTATTCTCGGCGGAACCGGTCCGGCGGGAGGCGATGGTTCTTTGCGAAGAGCAGAACAAGAAGTCCAACACGGGCACGATCTCCTATCTGCCGGCGCTCTTCGGCATCGGCTGCGCCTCGGTGGTCGTGCGCGGCCTCGTCGGAGAGTTATGACACCCGAAAACAAGAAAACGATATGCAAGAGAAGAAAAACATCGTATTCCTCGACCAGTACAGTCTCGGCGGTGCGGATCTGACCCGTCTCGAGCGACTGGGCGATTACATCGGCTACGACCGCACGGCTCCGGGCGAGGTGGTCGAGCGCTGCATCGATGCCGACATCGTCATCTCGAACAAGGTGCTGCTGTCGGCCGAAGTAATCGCGGCCCTGCCCCGCCTGCGACTGATCTGCGTCGCGGCGACTGGCATGAACAACGTCGATCTCGATGCCGCAGCCGCACGGGGCATCGAGGTGCGCAACGCGGTGGGCTATTCGACCCATGCCGTGACCGATGCCACGATCGGCGCGGCGATCGCGCTGCTGCGTCAGAGCAGCTACTACGATCGCTACGTCAAGAGCGGAGCGTATGCCGCTTCCGATACGCCGTTCCACTTCGGCCGGCCGATCCGTCAGCTTTACGGCAAGCGCTGGGGGATTGTCGGTCTGGGAGCCATCGGCCGCAGCGTCGCCCGCGTGGCCGAGGCATTGGGGTGCGAGGTGCGCTACGCATCGACCTCGGGAGCGGTCCGGGAAGAGTCCTACCCTTGCGAGACGCTCGATGAGCTGCTTGGGTGGGCCGACATCCTCTCGATCCACGCGCCGCTTAACGACCGCACGCGCGGACTGATCGGTGCCCGGGAGCTGGCCCGCATGAAACCCGGAGCCGTCCTGCTCAACATGGCGCGCGGCGGCATTGTCGATGAACGGGCGCTGGCCGAGGCGCTCGATGCCGGCCGGCTTGCCGGAGCGGGTATCGACGTGTTCGCTCACGAACCGATGGAGGCGGAGAATCCGCTGCTGCGGGTCGCCGACCCCGACAAGCTGCTGCTGTCGCCCCACACTGCCTGGGCACCGGTCGAGGCGATCGAAACGCTCGTCGTCTGCATCGAACGCAACATCTGCGACTTTCTGAACAGACAATAGCCTGCGGCAGGCGCGGCACCTCTTCGGAAGAGCGGTTTCGCCTCCATCCGACACGGAAAACCCCGGAACATTTTCACAATGTTCCGGGGTTTCTTTCTGACCGGGAGTCCGGTTACTTGTACTCCACCAGCGAATGGCCCGTCATCGCCTCGGGGCGAGCAAGCCCCATCAGGTCGAGCACCGTCGGTGCCACGTCGGCCAGAATACCGTCGTGCACGGCGGCGACGCGGTCGGAGATGACGACGATCGGCACCGGATTGAGCGAGTGGGCCGTGTTCGCCGAACCGTCGGCATTGAGCGCATTGTCGGCATTGCCATGATCGGCGATCTGCACCACTTCGTAGCCGTTGCGTCTGGCCGCCTCGACGACCTGTCCGACGCATGCATCGACTGCCGCAACGGCCTTTTCGATCGCCTCATAGACTCCCGTGTGGCCCACCATGTCGCCGTTGGCGAAGTTCAGGCAGATGAAGTCGAACTTCTGTCCGTCGAGCGCGGCGACCAGCTGGTCCGCCACCTCGTAGGCGCTCATCTCGGGTTTCAGGTCGTAGGTGGCCACTTTCGGCGAGGCGACCAGAATGCGCTCCTCGCCTTCGAACTCCTCCTCGCGGCCGCCGTTCAGGAAGAAGGTCACGTGGGCGTATTTTTCCGTCTCGGCGATCCGCAGCTGCGAGAGTCCCTGCTTCGAGACGTACTCGCCGATCGTATCGGCCACGTTCTCCTTGTCGAAAAGGATGTGCAGCCCCCGGAACTTGGCATCGTAGGGGGTCATGCAGCAGTAGTACAGCGGCAGGGTGTGCATCCCCTCCGAGGGCATATCCTCCTGGGTCAGCGCGATGGTAAGCTCCTTGGCCCGGTCGTTCCGGTAGTTGAAGAAGATGACCAGGTCGTTCGGACGGATCATTCCCACCGGATTGCCGTTCTCGTCGATCCGCACGACGGGCTTCACGAACTCGTCGGTAACCCCTTCGTCGTAGGATTTCTGCATGGCGAGCACCATGTCCGACGAGTGTTCCCCCCGCCCTTCGACCAGCAGGTCGTAGGCCGTCTTCACGCGCTCCCACCGCTTGTCGCGGTCCATTGCGTAGTAGCGTCCCACGATCGAGGCGACGGTGCCCGTCGATTGCTCGGTCATGTAGCGCTCCAGCCGTTCGATGAATCCCTTGCCGCTGTAGGGATCGGTGTCGCGGCCGTCCATGAAGCAGTGCACGTAGGTGTGTTCGATGCCGTAGCGGGCCGCTATGTCGGTCAGCTTGAGCAGATGATCGAATGAGGAGTGGACTCCTCCGTCCGAGACGAGGCCCATCAGGTGGACGTTCACACCCTCCGATTTGGCATATTCGAACGCCCGGACGACCTCCGGATTCCGCAGGATCGAATCGTCCTTGCACGCGCGGTTGATCTTGACCAGGTCCTGATAGACCACCCGTCCCGCGCCGATATTGAGGTGCCCCACCTCCGAATTGCCCATTTGCCCCTCGGGCAGGCCGACGTTCTCGCCGTCCGTCCGCAGCTGTGCGTGGGGATAGCGGCGCGTCATCTCCGTAATGTAGGGGGGCTGCATCCGGGCGATGACATCGCCCCGGTCTCCCTTGCCGATGCCCCAGCCGTCGAGGATCATCAGCAGTACCTTATGTTTCGTCTGTGCCATCTCTTCTCTATTTCAGTTTTTCCATGATAAGTTCCACGGCTTTGTCGATCGCCGCCTGCAGCCCCTCGGGATTCTTGCCGCCGGCCGTCGCCAGGAAAGGCTGTCCGCCGCCGCCGCCGTTGATCGCCTTGGCCGCCTCGCGGACCACCGCGCCCGCATTGATACCCTGGGCCACCACGTCGTCGCCCAGCGCGACGGTCAGCGTCGGCTTGCCGTCGTTCAGGGTGCCGATGACCAGCACGAGGTTGTGCGCACGGCTGCGCATGGCGAAGACGAGGTCCTTGACGAACTCCGGACGGCGGTCGAGCTGCGTCGCCAGCAGCCGGATGCCGTTGCGCTCGGGAGTGGATTCGATGAAGCGGCCGGCCAGTTCGGCGACCTGTTCGCGGCGAATGGTCTCCATTTCGCGGCTGAGTGCCTCGTTGCTCTCGACCATCTTCTTGATCGCGGGAAGGATCTGCGAATTGTGCAGGTAGTCGCCGATGCTGCGCAGCGTGTCCTCCGCACCGTAGAACACATTCTCGGCGCGTTCGCCGGTAACCGCCTCGATGCGGCGCACGCCGGCGGAGATGGCGCTCTCGTTCAGAATCTTGAAGAACCCGATGTTGCCCGTCGCACTCGTGTGCGTACCGCCGCACAGTTCGACCGAGGTGCCGAAGCGCACCATGCGGACCCGGTCGCCGTATTTCTCGCCGAAGAGCATCATCGCTCCGGCTGCTGCGGCCTCCTCCTTGGTGGCATCGCGCTTCTCGTCGAGCGGATGGTTGGCGCGCACGGCCTTGTTTACCAGGCGCTCCACCTCACGCAGTTCTTCGGGCGTTACCTTCTGGAAGTGCGAGAAGTCGAAACGCAGGTACTCGGGTGTGACGAGCGATCCTTTCTGCTCGACGTGCGTGCCCAGCACCCGGCGCAATGCCTCGTGCATGAGGTGCGTCGCCGTGTGGTTGTTGGCGGCCGACTGCCGTTTTTCGGCATCGACGACGGCGACGAACGCCGCCTCGGGATTCTCCGGAAGCCGCTCGACCAGGTGGATCGTCAGGCCGTTCTCCTTCTCGGTCGCCACGATCGCGATCCGCTCGTTGGCGTTCTCGATGTAGCCCGTGTCGCCGATCTGACCGCCCGAATTGCCGTAGAACGGAGTGCGGTCGAAGACCAGCTGCCAGGAGGGCTTGCCCTTGGACACTACC
>CAMWGZ010000085.1 GCA_947173915.1 uncultured Alistipes sp. | reverse complement strand
CGCTTCGCAGCTGATCAATTACAGCTACACGCAGGTGTTCGGCACGGAGTTCTCCATGCACAACAAGCTGCTGCTGATATCCGACACGACCATCCTGTTCAACCTGCTGAGCAACCTCTTCCGCTACCTGAGCGCGCTGACGGTCGAGAACATGCGCGTGCGCTCGCTGCAGCGCATGCGCACCGAGCTGTTCGAGAAGGTTACGGGCATGAACGCCGGCTACTTCAGCGAGCAGCGCAAGGGCGACATCATCTCGCGCATCACGCAGGACGTGATGGTGGTGCAGTTCTGCATCACCAACACGCTGCAGGCCGCCTTCCGCGATCCGATGCTCATCATCGGCTACATCATCTACATGCTCTGCATCTCGTGGCAGCTGTCGCTCTTCGCCATCCTCTTCCTGCCCGTGGTGGCGCTCATCATCGGCCGCATCGTCAAGAAGCTCCGCCATCCGGCGCTCAAGGGCCAGGAGCGCATGGGCGACATGGTCAGCGTGCTGGACGAGTCGCTCTCGGGCATCAAGGTCATCAAGAGCTACAACGCCGTCGGCTACATCCGCCGCAAGTTCAACGAGTTCAACACCGAATTCTCGCGGCTGACGCTCGCCATGGCGCGCCGGCAGCAGCTGGCCTCGCCCATGAGCGAGTTCCTGGGCCTCACGGCCGTCGCCGTGCTGATCGTCTTCGGCGGCTCGCTCGTCGTGTCGGGCTCGCTCTCGGCCGGAGGATTCGTCGGCTTCATCGCCGTCTTCTCGCAGATCACGCGCCCCGTCCGCTCGTTCATCGACCAGTTCGCCAACATCAACCAGGGCATCGCCGCCGGCCAGCGCATCTTCGAGGTGCTGGACACGCCGGCCGAAATCCAGGACAAGCCCGATGCCCGCACACTCGAAGGGCTGAAGGAGAAGATCGAGTTCCGCAACGTCCGCTTCTCCTACGACGGCAGCCGCGAAGTGATCGGCGGAGTCTCGTTCGAAGTCGGACGCGGCCAGACCGTCGCGCTCGTCGGCCCCTCGGGCGGCGGCAAATCGACCCTCAGCGAGCTGATCCCCCGCTTCTACGACCCGACGGGCGGCGACATCCTGATCGACGGGGTCTCGATCCGCGACTACACGCAGGAGAGCCTGCGCGCCCACATGAGCATCGTGGCGCAGGATACGGTGCTCTTCAACGACACGATCGAAAACAACATCGCCCTGGGACGGCAGGGGGCCTCGCACGAAGAGATCGTCGCGGCGGCCAGAATCGCCAACGCCCACCGTTTCATCGAGGAGACCCCGGAGGGCTACCGCACCAACATCGGCGACCGGGGATCCAAGCTCTCGGGCGGCCAGCGGCAGCGGCTCAGCATCGCCCGCGCGGTGCTCAAGAACCCCGAGATCCTGATCCTCGACGAGGCCACCTCGGCGCTCGACACCGAGAGCGAAAAGCTGGTGCAGGAGGCGCTCAACTCGCTGCTCGAGGGGCGCACCTCGATCGTCATCGCCCACCGGCTCTCCACCATCCACAACGCCGACAAGATCCTGGTCATCGACCGGGGCCGCATCGCCGAGGAGGGCACCCACGCCGAACTGATGGCGCGCGGCGGCATCTACTCGAAACTCATCGAGATGCAGAGCTTCGACTGATCCGAAGGCTCCGGCATCCCCGTACCGCCCCCCCCGGAATCCCGCCTTTCCGCACGGATTCCGGGGATTCGCTTTACAGGGCCGCGGGAAAGGCCCGGCACGCCCCGCTCCGGATGCGCAGCCGCCCCCGGACGGGCGGGTTCGGAGCGGAAACGGCACGCAGGTGGGCACCGGACCGAAAAAACGGAAACCGAACGGCGGAAAATCCATATTTTTTTCTAACTTTGCATTTTAGGAACAAACAGCAACGATATATGAAGTTCAAAGAGTATAAGGGCCTCGATCTGCCGGGGTTGGCCGCCGACATTCTCAAGCAGTGGGACACCGAAGATACGTTCCACAAAAGCATCTCCACACGCGAGGGTCATCCCTCCTTCGTCTTCTACGAAGGTCCTCCCTCGGCCAACGGCACGCCGGGCATCCACCACGTGATGGCCCGCACGATCAAGGACGTATTCTGCCGCTACAAAACCCAGCAGGGTTATCTGGTCCACCGCAAGGCGGGCTGGGACACGCACGGACTCCCCGTAGAGCTGGGTGTCGAGAAGAAGCTCGGCATTACCAAGGAGGACATCGGCCGCAAGATCTCGGTCGAGGAGTACAACCGCGCCTGCCGCGAGGCGGTCATGGAGTTCACGGGCATGTGGGAGGACCTGACCCGCCGCATGGGCTACTGGGTCAATATGGACGATCCCTACATCACCTACGACAACAAATACATCGAGACGCTCTGGTGGCTGCTCAAGCAGCTCTACGACAAGGGGCTGCTCTACAAGGGATACACCATCCAGCCCTACTCGCCGGCCGCCGGCACGGGCCTCTCGACCCACGAGCTGAACCAGCCGGGCTGCTACCGCGACGTGAAGGACACCACCTGCACGGCGCAGTTCCGCATCGTACGCGACGAGCGGAGCGAGAAGCTCTTCGAGCTGGCCGAAGGGGAGCTTTACTTCCTGGCCTGGACGACGACCCCCTGGACGCTGCCTTCGAATACGGCGCTGGCCGTAGGCCCGGCGATCGAATACGTCGCCGTCAAGTGCCGCAACCCCTACACGGACGCGCCGCAGACGGTCGTCCTGGCCAAAGAGCTCGTAAGCTCCTGCTTTACCAAGAAGCAGGAGGGTACGTTCGAAATACTGCCCTTCAGCTGCAAGGGCGTCGCACTGGAGGGGATCCGCTACGAGCAGCTCATCCCCTGGATCAAACCCGACGGCGATGCGTTCCGCGTGATCGTGGGCGACTACGTGACCGTGTCGGACGGTACGGGCATCGTACACATCGCCCCGACCTTCGGTGCGGACGACGACCGTGTGGCGCGCGCCGCAGGCATCGCCCCGCTGTTCGTGGTCGATCGGGCCGGCAAGAACCAGCCGATGGTCGATAAGCGGGGACGTTTCTTCCCCGTCGAGGACCTCGACCCGGAGTTCGTGCGCAGCAACGTCGATGAGACCGCCTACGCCGAGTGGGCCGGCCGCTACGTGAAGAACGCCTACGACGAGACCCTGGCCGACGACGCACCGACGCTCGATGTCGATCTGGCCGTCGCCCTCAAGGCGGACAACAAGGTCTTCAAGATCGAAAAGCATACCCACTCCTACCCCCACTGCTGGCGCACGGACAAGCCGGTGCTCTACTACCCGCTCGACTCGTGGTTCATCCGCACCACCGCCCTGCGCGACCGCATGATCGAACTCAACAAGACGATCCGCTGGCGGCCCGAATCGACCGGCACGGGACGTTTCGGCAAGTGGCTCGAAGGACTGGTCGATTGGAACCTCTCGCGCTCGCGCTTCTGGGGCACCCCGCTGCCGATCTGGGCGACGGAGGACTACTCGGAGATGAAGTGCATCGGTTCGGTCGAGGAGCTGATGGCCGAAATCGAGAAGTCGATCGCCGCCGGCGTGATGAAGGAGAATCCCTACAAGGACTTCAAGCCGGGCGACATGTCGCCGGAAAACTACGCGACCGACCGGCTCGACCTGCACAAGCCCTATGTGGACTCGATCGTGCTGGTTTCGTCGAAAGGAGAGCCGATGCACCGCGAGAGCGATCTGATCGACGTGTGGTTCGATTCGGGTGCCATGCCCTACGCCCAGCTGCACTATCCGTTCGAGAACTGGGGCGAGCAGTTCAAGACGGTCTATCCGGCCGACTTCATCGCCGAAGGCGTCGATCAGACGCGCGGCTGGTTCTTCACGCTGCACGCCATCGCCACGATGCTCTTCGACTCGGTGGCCTTCAAGAACATCATATCGAACGGTCTGGTGCTGGACAAGAACGGCAACAAAATGTCCAAGCGGCTGGGCAACGCCGTCGATCCATTCGAGATTCTCTCGACCTACGGTGCCGACGCGACGCGCTGGTACATGATCTCCAACTCGCAGCCCTGGGACAACCTCAAGTTCGACCGCGACGGAGTGGACGAGGTGCGCCGCAAGTTCTTCGGCACCCTCTACAACACCTACTCTTTCTTCGCGCTCTACGCCAACGTCGATGGCTTCACGGGCAAGGAGGCCGAGGTGCCGATGGCCGAGCGTCCCGAGATCGACCGCTGGATCATCTCGCTGCTCAACACGCTGGTCCGCAACGTGACCGAAGCGCTCGAAGGCTACGATCCCACGCCGGCGGCCCGCATGATCCAGGAGTTCGTGTGCGAGCACCTCTCGAACTGGTACGTCCGCCTCAACCGCAAGCGCTTCTGGGGCGGCGGACTGACCGCCGACAAGCTGGCGGCCTACCAGACGCTCTACACCTGCCTGGAGACCGTCTCGATGCTCGCGGCTCCTTTCGCGCCGTTCATCTCCGACCGCATCTTCCGCGACCTGAACGCCGTGAGCGGCCGCCACACGGAGGAGTCGGTGCACCTGGCGACCTTCCCCGTCTGCGACGAGCGGCTGATCGACACGGAACTGGAGCAGATGATGGCCCTCGCACAGCAGGCCTCGTCGATGGTGCTCGCCTTGCGCCGCAAGGTAAACATCAAGGTGCGCCAGCCTCTGAAGAAGATCCTGATCCCGGTACTCGACCACGACATGGCCCGCCGCATCGAGGCGGTGCGCGGCCTGATCATGAACGAAGTGAACGTCAAGGAGATCGAGCTGATCGAAAAGACCACGGGACTCATTACCAAGCGCATCAAGCCCAACTTCAAGACCCTCGGTCCCAAGTACGGCAAGCAGATGAAGCAGATCGCCGCACTCACGGCCACCTTCTCCCAGGAGCGGATCGCCGAGATCGAGGCCGCCGCGGAGACCGTGCTCGACATCGCCGGCGAACGGATCGTCGTTACGCCCGCCGACTTCGAGATCACCTCGGAGGACATGCCGGGCTGGCTGGTCGCTACGGAGGGCAAGCTGACCGTCGCGCTCGACATCACGGTAACGGACGAACTGCGCGCCGAGGGCACCGCCCGCGAACTGGTAAACCGCATCCAGAACCTGCGCAAGGATTCGGGGCTGGAGGTAACGGACCGCATCCGGGTGGAGATCGAGCAGAAGGAGAGCCTGTGCACGGCGCTGGAGCGCTTCGCCGACTACATCGCGGCCCAGACCCTCGCCGACAAGGTAGCTCTCGCCGCCTCGCCTGCCGGAACCTTCTCGGTGGAGACCGAAGTGGACGAGGAGAGCGTCAAAATCGCACTGACCAAAATTTAAATCCGCAAAACGGGCCGAACGGCCCGTTTTCGGCAAAATATTTGGAAGTGCAGGAAAAAAGCTCTATATTAGTAACTGTATAATTAAAA
>CAMWGZ010000084.1 GCA_947173915.1 uncultured Alistipes sp. | reverse complement strand
TAGAATACCTGCCTGTCACGCAGGGGGTCGCGGGTTCGAGTCCCGTCCATACCGCCAAAAAAGGAAGTTCGCAAGGACTTCCTTTTTTGCATTTACCTCCGCCCGGCAACGGCAGCCCGCACCCATCCGGGAAAGGTGGGGGGGGGCCAGTGTAACCCCGCCTCCCGATCCGCAACCCAGCCGCCGCAGAAACTCCGCCGCCGGACTCCGGCCCTTTTCCATCCATTGCAAGGATACAATAAAAGTAAAATAACGGGTGTCCGCGCATCGGCGGATTCCGGATTTTTTCGTACCTTTGTTTGGTATTTGAACCTATATTGACGAGCAGATGGCTGTAGAAAAGAAATATGTCGAAACCCCGCTGATGAAGCAGTATTACGCAATCAAGGCGGTGCATCCCGATGCGATACTCCTTTTCCGGGTGGGGGATTTCTACGAAACTTTCGGCGACGACGCGATCAAGGCGAGCGGGATTCTGGGAATTACCTTGACCCGCCGGGCCAACGGCGCGGCGACGTTCGTCGAACTGGCGGGCTTTCCCTACCACGCGATCGACACCTACCTGCCCAAACTCGTGCGGGCCGGCGAGCGTGTGGCCATCTGCGAGCAGCTCGAAGACCCCAAGACGGTCAAGGGGCTGGTCAAGCGCGGCGTGATCGAGCTGGTTACCCCGGGAGTCGTCCTGGGGGACAACATCCTGGCCAATAAGGAAAATACGTTTCTCGCAGCGGTCTATTTCGGCAAGAAGAACACCGGAGCCGCCTTTCTCGACATTTCGACCGGCGAGTTCTACGCCGCCGAAGGGTCCGATGCCTACATCGACAAGCTGATCTCCAACCTCGCGCCGAAGGAGATCATCTACCAGCGCGGGTGGGAGGACCGTTTCTCCGATGCGTTCGGCAACCGCCACTACACCTACCGGCTCGACGAATGGGTCTTCTCGGAGGCGATCAACCGCGACAAGCTCTGCAAGCAGTTCGGCACCCGGTCGCTCAAGGGATTCGGCGTGGAGCACTTCGGCAGCGGCATCTCCGCGGCCGGAGCCATCCTCTACTACCTCGAATTTACCGAACACCGCAATACGGCCCACATCGCCTCGATCGCCCGCATAGATCAGGAGGAGTACGTGTGGGTCGATAAGTTTACCATCCGCAACCTGGAACTCTTCTCCTCGAACGGTTCTCGCGAGAAGTGCTCCTTCGCCGACGTGATGGACCGCACCTGCACGCCGATGGGCGGGCGGCTGCTCAAGCGCTGGATTGCCATGCCGATCAAGGATGTGTCCCGGATCGAGGAGCTGCTCGATATCTTGCAGCGGTTTTACGACGATGCGGAGCTGGCGGAGGCCGTTGCCGAGCAGATCGCCCAGATCGGCGATCTGGAGCGCATCGCCTCGCGCATCGCAGCGGCACGGGTCACGCCCCGGGAGATCGTCCAGCTGAAGAACTCCCTGACGGCGATCGAGATGCTCAGAACGATCCTGGAATCGACGGCGGAGGAGCGGCTGCATGAGATAGCCGGCCGCCTCGATCTGCTGGCGGAGGTGCGCGAGCGCATCGCGCGCGAAGTCTATCCCGACCCGCAGAACAACCAGATACAGAAGGGCGGCGTGATCGCCGACGGTGTCGATGCCGAGCTGGACGACCTGCGCCGCATCGCCCTGCACGGCAGGGACCTGCTCGCGAGAATCCAGCAGCGCGAAAGCGAACGGACGGGCATTCCGCTCAAGATCAGCTACAACAACGTATTCGGATACTATATAGAGGTACGCAACACCCACAAGGACAAGGTTCCCGGGGAGTGGATCCGCAAGCAGACGCTGGCCAACGCCGAGCGCTACATTACCGAAGAGCTGAAGGAGTACGAGGAGAAGATCCTCGGAGCGGAGGAGAAGATGCTGCTGATCGAGCAGCGGATCTACGGCGAACTGCTCCGGTACATCGTCGGCTCGCTGGGAGCCTTGCTGCGCGACGCGGCGGTCGTGGCACGCATCGACTGCCTGCAATCGTTCGCACGCATCGCCCGGGAGCGCGGCTACGTGCGTCCGACGCTCGACGACGGCACGCGCATCGAGATCCGGCGGGGACGGCATCCGGTCATCGAGACGCTCCTGGCAGTGGGCGAGGAGTACATTCCCAACGACATCCTGCTCGACGACAAGGAGCAGCAGATCGTGATGATTACCGGTCCCAACATGTCGGGTAAGTCGGCCCTGCTGCGCCAGACGGCACTCATCATCCTGATGGCCCAGATGGGATCGTTCGTACCCGCCGAGGCGGCGCATATCGGAGTAGTCGATAAGATCTTTACCCGGGTAGGGGCCTCGGACAACATTTCGCAGGGCGAATCGACCTTCATGGTCGAGATGCTCGAATCGGCCAGCATCCTGAACAACGTCTCGGACCGCAGCATCGTCCTGCTCGACGAGATCGGCCGGGGAACGAGCACCTACGACGGCATTTCGATCGCCTGGGCGATGGTCGAATACCTGCACAACCACCCGACGGCACGGGCGAAGACCCTCTTCGCCACCCACTACCACGAACTCAACGAGATGGAGCAGATGTGCCCCCGCGTGAAGAACTACCACGTCAGCGTCAAGGAGGTCGATAAGGCGATCGTCTTCCTGCGCAAGCTCGAACGCGGCGGCACGGAGCACTCGTTCGGTATCCACGTGGCCCGCATGGCCGGCATGCCCGGCTCGATCGTCTCGCGTGCGGAGGAGATTCTCCGAAACCTGGAGCAGGTGTACGGCACCCACGAGATCGTGCCGAGCAAGAGCCCCCGGTGCCGCGACCGCAAACCGTCGCCGGGTGTCCGCGAAGCGATCGGACAAGCGGAACAGCCGCAGGGGATGCAGCTTTCGATGTTCCAGCTCGACGACCCCGTTCTGATTCAGATCCGTGACCAGATCAAGGGACTCGACATAAATTCGCTCACTCCGATCGAAGCGCTCAACAAACTCAACGAAATCAAGAGAATAACCGGATTATAGCAAATCGTTCTCCGGACGGAAGAGGACGGGCGGCGACACGCAAGGCACGCCGCGCTGCGGACGGGTTACCGCTGGCAGCGGGGATGCTCTCTATCGGCTCCGCACGCAGACGCGCGGCTAATGCCGACACCCGCAGTGGTCCGCATGAGGTCCCAGAACCGTATGGGGGATATTGCCGTGCGAGATGAGTTGGATGGGGCAGTCGTAGTTGCGCAGCTGCTCCTCCGAAATGACGTTCGAATCGTGGCGATGCACGTGGTAATTGACGCATACGATGTTGCGGACCACGCTCGTGATCGTTCCCAGGTCGTGCGAGATCATCACGATCGCCATCCGCCGGTTCAGTTCGGCCAGCATGCGGTAGAGTTCGTTTTCGAAACGGTTGTCCACGAAATTGGCCGGCTCGTCCAGGATCAGCAGACGCGGCTCCGAGATAATCGCCCGGCAGAGCAGCGCCCGCTGCATCTGGCCGCCGGAGATCTCGCCGATGGGACGGTCGGCAATGTTCCCGATCCCGGCCTCCTGCAACAGCTCCTCGGCCCGCCTGCGGTCGCGAGAGGTATAGCGGGAGAAGAACTTGCGCTGCCCCTGCAACCCCGACATGACCACCTCGGCAACCGAAATGGGAAAGTTGCGGTCGAAGGCCGACTGCTGGGGCATGTAGCCGATCAGCCGCTCCCTGCCGCGGAACAGCTCGGGCGCATAGCTTATCGAGCCGCTGTAGGGAACGTTGCCCACGATGGCCTGCACCAGCGTGGTCTTGCCCCCTCCGTTGGGACCGATAACCCCCAGGAAATCGTCGGGATAGATATCCAGATCGACATGCTCCAACACCTCGTGGCCGTCGTATGCCACCCCGACGTTGCGAAGCGATACGAGTGCATTCCGTTTCATCGCCGGGAGCGGATTATCAGTTCGGTAATCCGTTCGATATTGCCTACCACCTCTTCGGCCAGCGGATCAATGCAGAGGCTCTCCGCACCGATATCCTCCGCGATTACCTCGACCGACGAAGCGGGGAACTGACTCTGGTAGAAGATCGAACGCACGCCGTCCGCTCGGGCGCGGTCGATCAGCTGCGCCAGCCGGCGCGCCGAAGGCTCCTTGCCGTCCTGCTCGATGGCGACCTGCTCGATGCCGTAGGCACGGGCATAGTAGGTCAGGGCCGGATGATAGATCATGAAGTAGGAGGGACCCTCCTCGCGCAGGCGGCGGGCCACCGATTCGTCCAGAAGACGCAGCCGCTCATCCAGCCGGCGGTAATTCTCCCCGTAGCGCACCGAATCGGGATAGCGCTCGCGGATGCTCCGGTAGGCATTTTCCGCCATGATGCGCAGCTCCCGGGGCGAGGTCCAGACGTGGGGGTCGATTCCGTGCCGGTGCATCTGTCCGTCGTGCAGGTGCGCGCAGCTTCCGGCAATCGGGGTAATTCCCCGATGCAGTGCGACAACCTTGCCGCGACCTTCGAACTTCGACAGCAGGTTCTGTTCGAAGTCGATCCAGCCCACCTCGAATACCAGCTGCGCCCGGTCGAGCGCCGCCATCTGCCGGGGCGAAGGCTCGAAACTCTCCGGATTCATGCCGGGCGGAACGAGCACCTCTATGTCGAAATCCTCGCCGACGATCTCTCCGACGAGCGACTTCAACGGAAGGATCGACACGAAGAGCGAATCGCGCCCGCCTGCGGGACGATTGTCGCGGCACCCGCAAAGCAGCACGAGCGCCAGAAGCGGAAAAAGCAATATTTTTTTCATGTAAAGAAACCTGTTTTCGTTCCCGCACTCCCCGGCGGAAGCATTCCACCGGGAGCGCGACGGCAAAGATAACTATTTTACGCTCGCTTCCGGACACTCCTTGATGACGGAATATCCGAAGAAGCCCCGTTGCAGGGACAAAACGATTTCGGGCCTGGTCCGCGTCCTCTTGTAGAGCGTCCCCGACACGGGGAGTCTTTTGCGGGTGCTGTCGGCGAAAACCACGTCGAGATAATAGGAGTGGAGGATTTTGCCTGTCGGAACTCTCCTGTGGTGCCTCACGTAACGGTACTCCTTGCGCGTCCGCTCGGTCCGCCCGACGACGGCGACCGTTTCGCTGCGTGCGGAAGAGGCATCCGCCAGCCAGTAGTTGCAGCCGAGCAGCCCGCAGTAAAAGAGGGCGCATGCGGCGCAAAGATGGCACAAACCGTTGATCCTGCCGTTTTCCGAGCCGGTAAGCCGCCGCCAGCGGGAGGACAACATGGGCAGGGAGAACAATGCGATCGCCGTCGCTGCGGCCAGAGGAAGCCACCAGGCGACGATCGTCCTTTGATAGAGCACGTAGCCCGCGGCATAGAAAATCAGACAGATCGCCGGAATAGCAACGCGCATTGCGCGCAGAAAAAA
>CAMWGZ010000083.1 GCA_947173915.1 uncultured Alistipes sp. | reverse complement strand
TGGAGCAGAGTTACCAGCGCTCAGGAGGTGTGGATTACGGTCAAATATAGCGGCTCGTAGAGCAGTTCGGGGCGCATTTGGTGTGTGTGGCGGATATTACCGAGCTTTTCGGTGAAACATATGTTTCGGTGCGATTGATCGATGTCGAGAGTGCCGAAATCGTCCGTTCCGCACAGACCTCCCGCCCGGTTGCATCGGTGGAGGATATTCTGGAGATCGCTTCCGTGTTGGGGAATGTGTTGATAGCACCTGATATGAAGACGGTCGAGGCGGAGTGCAGAAAGCTCCTCGCGGCGGAGGAGGAGCGGTCGCGGGCGGAATATATGGCGGCGGCGGGAAATGTGCCGTTGTGCGCTGGGGCAGATGGAGCGGGCCTGTTTTTTGACGAGGGCGATGTATCTGCTTTTTTGAAGTGGGTTCATGCGCATGTAGTCTATCCGCAAATCGCAATGGATTATGGAGTGCAGGGGCGGGTCCTGGTGCGTTGTGTGGTGTGTCGGGACGGCAGTGTGAAGAGTGTCGAGATATTGAACAAGGACCGGGTATCGCCCGTGTTGGCTTTGGCCGTTTTCAGGACGGTTTCGTCTTCTCCGCCGAAATGGGCTGTTCCCGATGATGGCATGAATCGTTGGATTGCTTTCCCTGTCTATTTTAAACAGAGTTAGATTAATCGGCAGAGGTGGGGTGTGTGGATTCGCACGTCGGCTGAGCTGTGAGGGGTTGATTATGTGGCATGAAAATTGCATTCAAAACAGATGCTAAGCCGGAGTATCCGCTTCGGATTTAGTGAGGTTTCTTCATTTATTTAAGTTTGGGTTAGTAGTTTCGGAGGGAAACCTCCGGGGGCAGCAGGCAATCGTGAGATTCCCTGCTGTTTTTTTGTGCGCAGTCTTCGGCCGGGCGAGAGGGGCGGGCGGAGATGAAGACACCCGCATCCCTGTGTGCGGGGTGCGGGTGTTGCGTATTTCTACGGTTTCGGGCCGTGCGGTCGCCTTCGGGTGTTTCGGGTAGGGCGATCAGAACGGCAGGTCATCGACTTCGGCCGCAGGTGCCGGAGCTGCATAGCGAGGCTCCTCGATCGGGGCGGCCTCCGGCATTGCGGGTGCCGGCTGGGTCGTCTCCTTGGGCTGGATGCGCCAGGCCCGCACGTCGGTGTACCAGCGGCCGTTGTACTCGCGCGATTCGATATTGACCGATACCGTGTAGGCGGCACCCTCGCGGAGTTTGGCCACCTCGCTCGGCTTGTTGAAGAAGGTCACGCAGACTTTGCGCGAAAATTCGGCAGTCATTTCGAAAATAACCTCCTGACGCTGCCACTCGCCCCGGGCGGATGTGCCCTGCTGTACGGGCATGATCTTATATACGACACCTTCGAATTCCATAATGATAATTGTTTTCGTGAATAGACAAAAGTAATGTTTATCCGGCGAATCCGCAAATATTTGCCGAAAACTTTCGTTCGGCGCGGGTGCGCAGGGGGCATAAAAAAACCGCTCATGGTATCATGAGCGGTCGTTGCTGTGACTCCGACAGGATTCAAACCTGTAACCTCTTGATCCGTAGTCAAGTGCTCTATTCAGTTAAGCTACGGAGCCGAATTGCGAGTGCAAATATATGGCGTTTTTTTTAACCGACCAAATATTTTGAAGAAAAAATGCAAATATTTTTTCCAATTCGAATAATTTCGGTTGTTTCGAGAGAAAAAATCCCTGCATTTCCGAATCGAAATGCAGGGATCAATCGCTTGATGTTTAGTTTGTTGGTCGGATGTTTCGGGCCGATTCCCCTCTTTTGTCCTTCTTATCGGATCAGTTCGGCCAGTTTGGTGCGCAGGTCGTCGCCGCGCAGCCCGCTCGCCACGATTTTGCCCTCGGGCGAGATCAGGAAGTTCGACGGGATCGAGCGGATGCCGTATGCCTCGACGATCGGGGCGCTCTGGCCGTTTTCGATGGCGATCACGTTGGGCCAGTTCATCTGCTGCTCCGCAACGAAATTTTTCCAGCCC
This sequence comes from uncultured Alistipes sp., assembly GCA_947173915.1. Lineage (GTDB taxonomy): Bacteria > Bacteroidota > Bacteroidia > Bacteroidales > Rikenellaceae > Alistipes. Next base: position 3,472 of record CAMWGZ010000083.1, on the reverse strand, counting down.
GCCTCGTCGTTGTCGAGCGAGACACCGTAGATCGTGAATCCTTTCGGTCCGAACTCTTCGACGGCCTGCTTCAGGTGGGGGATTTCGCCCCGGCAGGGACCGCACCAGGTGGCCCAGAAGTCGATCAGCACCCACTTGCCGGGACCGACGAGGCCCGACAGGGCGAGCTTCTCATCGGCCGTGTCGCGAAGTTCGATCTCCATGTAGGGGGCACCGATGCGGGTGTTCTCCATCGCCTCGATGGAGTGGCGGATCCGGTCGATGAGGAAGTGGTCGTCGTATCGGGCGGGGATGCGATCCAGGATGGCGCGCGCCTCGTCCGGCTCCATTTCGGCGAAGAGGTTGCTGAAGAAGAAGATGCCGGCCTGGTTGTCCAGGTTGCGCTCCATGGCGCGGCGGATCATCTCGTGTGCTGCGCGGTCCAGGGAATCGACGCGGCTCATGTCGCCGCTCTCCAGGGCGGTCAGGAACTGCCCCTGCATCATTTGCAGCGAATCGCCCACGGGGGTGTACGCCTCGTTGGAGGGGGTGCCCGTGACGGCGATCTGTCCTACCGGGCCGGTCGTCAGGCGGATTTCGCCCGGTTCGAGGAATATGGTGCTGATGGGTTCGGAATAACGGTCGTTGAGTATGACGATCTCCGGCTTCTCGATCCGGCCCTTGATGACGAAGGTGCCCTGCTGATCGACCGCTGCGGCCGCGATGTGGGGATCCTCGCGGTTGTCGATCGCGAAGAGGAATACCGAGTCCGTTCTTCCGGGGGCGATGGTGCCCCGAAGGGTGTAGCTGTTGCCGCCGCAGCTGCACAGGGCCGCGGTGGCGAGGAGGAGTGACATCGTTTTTTTCATGTGTCTGATTTTAATTCGGTTTGTGTTGTTTTCAAATTGTTGCTCTCCGGGGCATCTTCGCTTTCGGTGTCGTTTCGGCGCTCCGCCCGGAGCGGCTTATTCGTCCGTTTTTTTCGTGCGGCCGACGCTGGGGGCCTGCGGACGGATCTCCCGCTGGGGGTTCTCCCGCAAAAACCGCTCCCAACTCGAACTGCCCCGTGCCGAGGCAGCCTTCAGTCCGCCGCCGAGCCCCTTGACCCGTTCGCTCCCCAGCGCTCCGCACAGCGGCGAGCGGGTCATGAAGTAGTGGCACAGCGCGACGGCCATGCCGTCGGTGGCATCGAGTCTGCGGGGGCGTTCGATGCGGAGCATCCGCTCGACCAGCGCGGCGACCTGCTCCTTCTGTGCCGAACCCCTGCCCGTGATCGACTGCTTGATCCGGCTCGGGGCGTACTCGAAGACCGGGAGGTCGCGGTTCAGGGCGGCCGCCATCGCGACTCCCTGGGCGCGGCCCAGCTTGAGCATGCTCTGGACGTTCTCCCCGAAGAAGGGCGATTCGAGCGCCACTTCGGCGGGGGCGTGCAGGTCGATCAGTGCGCCGACCTCCTCGAAGATGCGGCGCAGCTTGGCGTAGGGGTCGGCGAGCCGGTGCAGGTCGATGTCGCCCAGCGCCACCGAGCGCAGCGCGCGGCCGTCGATCTCCAGGATGCCGTATCCCATGTAGTTGGTGCCCGGGTCGATGCCCATGATGCGGAACGGAGTCGGTGCGGACACGGGCGGGGCTTATTTGTTCTTGAGCGTTTCGAGGTCGTTCTCCAGGCGCGTCACGCGGCGGGCCAGCTCGGGCAGGTTCTTGAACACGGCCGATGAGCGGTGGTACTGGATGCCGGGCAGCGCCGGGTAGCCCAGGCGCACTTCGCCGTCGGGCACGTTCTTGTCGATGCCGCTCTTGGAGCCGATCATTACCCGGTCGCCGACAGTCACGTGGTCGGCGATGCCGACCTGGCCGGCCAGGAAGCAGTTGCGTCCCACCCGCGAGGTGCCCGCGATGCCTGTCTGGGCCGACGAGACGGTGTTCTCGCCGATCTGGACGTTGTGGCCGATCTGGATCAGGTTGTCGAGCTTTACGCCCCGGCGGATGACCGTCGAGTCGGTCTTGGCGCGGTCGATGCAGGTGTTGGCACCGATCTCCACGTCGTCCTCGATGACCACGTTGCCCAGCTGGGGGATCTTGTCGAAGCCTCCCTCGGCATTGGGCATGAAGCCGAAGCCGTCGGCACCGATCACGGCACCGGCGTGGAGGATGCAGCGGTCGCCGATCCGGCAGCCTTCATAGACCTTCACGCCCGGGTAGAGGATGGTCTCTGCACCGACCGTCACGCCGTCGCCCACGTAGGTCTGCGGGTAGATCTGGCAATTGTCGCCGATGTGGGCACCGGCCTCGATGACGGCGAAGTCGCCGACGTAGCAGTTCTCGCCCACGACGGCCCCTTCGGCGATCGAGGCGCGGGGGCTGATCCCCTGCTTGCGCGGTTTGGCGGCCTGGTACATGGCCAGCAGCTTGACCACGCAGGCGGCTGCGTCATCGACCTTGACGAGCGTCGCCGCAACGGGGGCGCTCGGTGTGAAATCCTTATTTACCAATACGATCGACGCTTTGGTCGTGTAGAGGTGTCGCTCGTATTTGAGGTTGGTCAGGTAGGCCAGGGCACCCGGCTCGCCCTCCTCGATCGAAGAGACGGTGTGTACTTTCGCCTCTTTGTCGCCGACGATCTGACCGCCGAGAAAGCCGGCGATCATTTCTGCGGTAAACTCCATCATGTTGTTTCTTGGGATTATTGGTTCGTTTTCAGTGTCAGGTAGTTTTCGATGTCGATGCCTTCGGGCATGAACTCGCTCACCGGCCGGCCGAAGGCCAGCAGCTCGCGCACCGTGCTCGACGCGATGTCGGCGACCGGCGCCGGCGTGAAGAGCAGCACGGTGGCCAGCTCGGGGAAGAGCCTCCGGTTGGCGGCATCCATCGTCCGTTCGTATTCGAAATCGACGGTGTTGCGCACGCCCCGGATCAGGGCCGCCGCTCCGACTTCGCGGGCGAAGTCGCCCGTGAGTCCCGTGTATATCCTCGCCTCGACGCGGGGATCGTCCGCATAGAGATCCTCGATGAGCCGCTTGCGCACCTCGACGGGCAGCAGCTCCCTTTTCGTTATGTTGTTGCCGATGCCGACCACGATCCGGTCGAAGAGCGTCAGGGCCGTCGCCACAAGGGCGGCATGGCCTCGCGTGAAGGGGTCGAACGACCCCGCAAAGATGGCGACGGTATGTGACATGCGAACAAAGGTATAAAACTATTTCGGAATAGCGCTCATTCCGCCGCAAAAACTCGTGCCCGGGGGCGGGAAGGACTGTCGTTTCCGTTGCAGGACGAGCGGCCCTTTGTCCGTTTCGTCAATCGGGATAAAGAGGCTCCCTATGTCTGTGCTGGGGGTTGTGCGGCGACTCCGCCGCGAGGTGGTCCGGATCCTTACCGAATAAAAAATGCCGCAAAACTATTTGTTTTACGGCATTGGACATTCCTCTGTTTCGGAACTTTGCGGAGAGAGAGGGATTCGAACCCCCGGTACAGTTGCCCGTACACCGCATTTCGA
>CAMWGZ010000082.1 GCA_947173915.1 uncultured Alistipes sp. | reverse complement strand
CTCCAGGCCCACTACCGCTCGACGCTCGACTTCTCGAACGAGGCGCTTCAGGCCGCCGAGAAGGGGCTCGACCGCCTGATGAAAGGGGTCGAGGCGCTGGCGAAGATCCGTCCTTCGGCCGATTCGACGGTCGATCCTTCGGAGCTGGAGACTCGCTGCCGCGAGGCGCTCGACGACGACCTGAACTCGCCGATGGCGATCTCCGCGCTGTTCGACTGGGTGCGCGTCATCAACCAGCTGGTCGAGGGGCAGCAGCGGATCACGGAGACCGACCTGGAGCGGCTGCGCGGCATCGTGCACCGCTATGTGTTCGATATTCTGGGTCTGCGCGACGAGAAGGCGGCGGCCTCGGGCGGCGGACGCGATCTGGTCACTCCGCTGGTGGAGATGCTGCTCGGCATGCGGCAGACGGCCAAGGCCGAGAAGAACTGGCCGCTGGCCGACAGGATCCGCGACGGACTGACGGCCGTCGGCATCCGGGTCAAGGACCGCAAGGATGGCTGCGACTGGGAGATCGAGTAGCGGCGGCTCCGCACCCGGAGAACGAACGCCGGGGGCGGGCGGCTGTTATTAATTTAAGGTATGGAATTACCGGACCGAAATTCAGAATAGGAGAAAGGGTACTTTATGGAGCAACCGAAAGGGGCGGCGATGGAGCTCGGGACCGAGCGGATCCGCAAGCTGCTCGTGCAATATGCCGTGCCGGCGATCATCGCGATGACCGCCTCGTCGCTCTACAACATGATCGACAGCATCTTCATCGGGCATGGCGTGGGACCGATGGCCATTTCGGGCCTGGCGCTGACCTTTCCGCTCATGAACCTGGCGGCGGCCTTCGGGTCGCTGGTGGGCGTGGGTGCCGCGACGCTCGTTTCGATGCGGCTCGGGCAGCGCGATTACCTGACGGCGCAGAAGGTGCTGGGCAATGTGGTGACGCTCAATCTGATTATCGGTGTCGCCTTCGGGGGGCTGACCCTCGCGTTCCTTGATCCGATCCTCTACTTCTTCGGAGCGAGCGACGCGACGATCGGCTACGCCCGCGACTACATGCGCATCATCCTGCTGGGCAATGTAGTGACGCACATGTATCTGGGTCTCAATTCGGTGCTGCGTGCGGCGGGCCATCCCCGCAAGTCGATGTACGCCACGATCAACACGGTGGTCATCAATGCGCTGCTCGACCCGCTCTTCATCTACGGGTTCGGCTGGGGCATCGAGGGAGCCGCCATCGCGACGGTGCTGGCGCAGATCGTGTCGCTCGTGTGGCAGTTCCGCATCCTTTCGGACCGCAGCGAACTGCTCCACCTCCGGCGGGGAATCTACCGCCCCGAGGGGAAGATCGTGCGCAACATTCTGGCCATCGGCATGTCGCCTTTCCTGATGAATCTGGCGGCCTGCTTCATCGTAATACTCATCAACAAGGGATTGAAGGAGTATGGCGGCGACCTCAATATCGGGGCCTACGGCATCGTCAATCGGCTGGCCTTCTTCTTCGTGATGGTGGTCATGGGACTCAACCAGGGCATGCAGCCCATCGCCGGCTACAACTTCGGCGCGCGGCAGTTCGCGCGGGTCGATCGGGTGCTGAAGCTGACGATCGTCGGTGCCACCGGCGTGATGACCCTCGGCTTTCTCGTCGGCGAGTTCGCTCCCCGGCTGGCGGTGTCGGCCTTTACGAAGGATCCCGAGCTGATCCGCCTCGCCTCGGAGGGGATGCGGATCGTCTTCTGCTGCTTCCCGATCATCGGGTTCCAGATGGTTACCACCAACTTCTTCCAAAGCATCGGCATGGCGGGCAAGGCGATCTTCCTCTCGCTCTCGCGGCAGCTGCTCTTCCTGATGCCGGGACTGATCTTCCTGCCCCGGATCTTCGACGAGATGACCCGCTGGGACGGTAGCTGGGGGGTGTGGTGCTCGATGCCCCTCTCCGACCTGCTCGCCTCGGTCGTGGCCGCCGTCATGCTGGGCCATCAGATCCGAAAGTTCAAAACGAAGGTTCCTGCGGATTCTTCCGCCCGATCGAAATAAAACAGACCCGAAGCGCGTTATGCAAACGAAAGGATTCGTCATCAACATCGGCCGTGAGGTCGGCAGCGGCGGCAAGGCCGTCGGCGAAATCGTGGCCCGCCGGCTGGGTGCGGCGCTTTACGATAAAGAACTCATCGCCCTGGCGGCCGAGCGGAGCGGATTGTGCCCCGAGTGTTTCGAGCGGACCGACGAACGCCCCTCGCGAAGTCTTTTCGCGGCGCTCGTGGGTTACCTGCGGGCACCTTTTGCCGGCGACGACGGTGCCGCCGCAGCCTCGCCACTCAGCGGCGAAGCGCTGTTTCAGGTCCAGAGCGACGTGATCCGGGGGCTGGCCGCCCGCGAGTCGTGCGTTTTCGTGGGCCGCTGCGCCGACTACATCCTGCGCGACCATCCCCGGGTGCTCAACGTCTTCATCTCGGGTGCGCGGGCCGACCGCATCCGGCGCGTCGCCGAGCGTCGGGGCATCGCCGAACGCGAAGCCGAGGCGCTGATCGAGCGGGAAGATGCCCGGCGGGCCGCCTACTATAATTATTACAGCTGCGGCCGCTGGGGACAGGCGGCCACCTACCACCTCTGCATCGACTCCTCGGCCCTGGGGCTGGAGGCCACCGCCGACTGCATCGTCGCGTTCGCCGCCCGCAAGCTGGGAATCGAGTTGTAACGGGCGGAGTGCCGCATAAAAGCATAAAGAAAGAGAACAACAATGATACTTGCCGAACAGATCAAGCAGACCGAGCAGCGCCGCGAGATGCTGGAGCGCTGTCTGAACATCGCGCAGAAGCGCATCGACCTGCAGAACGAAGAAGAGAAGACCCAGGTGCCCGATTTCTGGGAGAACCCCGACCGGGCGCGCGAGCAGCTGCGCCGCGTGGCCGGCATCAAGGCGTGGGTCGAGGAGTACGATGCCGTCGCCCGCGAGGTGGAGGACCTGCAGCTCATGCCCGAGTTCGTGCGCGAGGGGGTGGTAACCGAGCAGGAGCTGGACGAACAGTACGCCCGGACGCTGCGGCGCATCGAGGCGCTGGAGTTGCGCAACATGCTGCGGCGCGACGAGGACCGCATGGGGGCGATCATGGACATCAACTCCGGAGCCGGCGGCACCGAGGCGCTCGACTGGGCGGGGATGCTGCTGCGCATGTACACCCGCTGGGGCGAGGCGCACGGCTACAAGGTCAAGGTGCTCGATTACCAGGCGGGCGAGGAGGTGGGCGTGAAGTCCTGCACGCTGGAGTTCGAGGGCGACTACGCCTACGGCTACCTCAAGAGCGAGAACGGCGTGCACCGCATGGTGCGCCTGTCGCCCTTCAACGCCAACAACAAGCGGCAGACCACCTTCGCGTCGGTCTTCGTCTCGCCTGCGATCGACGACACGATCGAGATCACGATCAACCCCTCCGACATCGAGTGGGACACCTTCCGTTCGAGCGGTGCGGGCGGCCAGAACGTCAATAAGGTCGAGACGGCCGTGCGGCTGCGCTATCACGGCAAGGATCCCGATACGGGCGAGCCGGTCGAGTACCTGATCGAGAACATGGAGACCCGCTCGCAGCTCATGAACCGCGAAAACGCCATGCGCATCCTGCGTTCGAAGCTCTACCAGCGCGAACTGGACAAGCGGATGGCCACGCAGCAGGCGCTCGAGGCGACCAAGAAGCGCATCGAGTGGGGATCGCAGATCCGCTCCTATGTCTTCGACGACCGGCGGGTCAAGGACCACCGCACGGGGGTGCAGACTTCGGCCGTCGAGGCCGTGATGGACGGCGACCTGGACGAGTTCATCAAGGCCTACCTGATGGAGACAGGCGGCCGGGAGTAGGTGCCGGGGCGGCAAGGTGTGCGCTCGGGCCGCATTGGGGGCGGAAGAGAGAATTATTGAGAAATAAATTTCGATTTTTGTTTTTCATTCGGAATTAATATCTATATTTGTGGGTATTTCGCGGAAAGAACAGGTGCGTTTCCGCGGATATGAGGTGCGATTACCTAATGATTAAACCTAATAAAATTTTTTAGAACTATGAAAATCAAATTGTTTGCGCTCGCAGCTCTGTCGGCTTTCACGCTGCTGACCGCCTGCGACAAAAATGATGGACCGGGTCCGGTTAATCCTCCTGTGGTAGCCAAGGAGTTTCATGTGCTCGCCGCTGCGACGACTCCCTATTCGGCTACCATGCGCGTAACTCCGACGACGGAGAACGCGAAGGAGACCGCTTGGGTAATCCAGGTGTTCTCGAAAGAGATGGTTGAAAACTTCGGCGGCGGTTCGACCGCTTCGGAGGATGAGCTGAACCTCTCGGCTGAGCCTTGCGCTCTGGCCATGCTGGATGCTATTATCTCGCAGAACGCCAACTTTACCTACGAGGCGATTTACAACGCTCTGACCAATAACGGTTCGATGAAAGGTACCCAACAAGTGGTGCTGAGCGAGGTTGGTGTGACCAACCCCGGCGAGACCTGCTATGCACTGACGGTAGGTCTGAACAAGGAGCTTTCTTTCACGACCAAAGCTCAGTTCGATGCCTTCACGATGCAGACGCTGCCCGCTCTGGTTGAGGAGGAGTGCGCTTTCCAGCTGGAGTGCGTTCCCTCTACGAACGGTCTGTTCGCCGAGTTGCGCGTGCAGCCTGAGAAGGGCAATGTGAACTGGCTGTCGTACATGGTGCTCAAGAAGACCTACGATCAGGCCGGCGGCGAGGCGGCTTTCAAGGAGCAGGTGCTTCCTCTGATTGTGGACAATATGGCTGCTTCGATGGGAACGACCGTTATCGATGCTGTTGCGCAGATGGTACACAACGGCAACGGAACGGTTGAGATCAGCGGTCTGACTCCCGAAACGGAGTATGTAGGTTTCGTATGCGCTGTGGATAAGTACGGACGTGCTACCTCCGATGTCGTGCTCAAGGAGTTCGCTACCCCCGCATTCGTTCCTTCGGGTGCCCTTATTACCGATAGCTCGTTCAAGCTCTACAACGGCAACGAGATCGACCCCGTTCAGTATCCCGAACTCGTGAATCTGTCGGGTCTTTGGTTCCTGCGCTATACGCCCACTCTTGGCGGCACTGCCGAGTATTGGAACTGCGTCTTCTCGATGGCAGACTATAAGGATAAGGAGCAGCACACGCTGATTTATTTCATCGTCGATCAGGGTGTCGGTCAGGGTCAATTCTTCCAGAATGAGTTCATCAACATCGGTGCCCCCAGCCCCATGACCGGCCAGACGGTTTATTGCTATGCGGTAGCTATCGACAGAGACGGTCAGCCCGGTAACGTGGATCAGGCATCGGCTGTTTGCAGCGAGAGCAACGCATCGCCGATTTCCGACATTACCGGCAGCATCGCTCCCGCAACGGTTCACAGCCTCAGCTCTGTTGTGCTGGAGGAGCAGCCCGTTGTCTATAAGGCATCGTTCGTTGCCGCCAAATAAGCGACGCGGATAAGAAACGCAAGGGAGAAATTCCCGAGAATCAGGAGAGGTTTCCGAATAGGTTCGGAAACCTCTCTTTTTTTGCGCCGTCGGCTGTTTTGTCCTATCCTGTCGGGCATGAAGACGGCGCGCTGCGGATGGGGAAAGGGGCAGGGTGGTGCGGGCCTTGCGGCGGCAAACCGGGTGCG
>CAMWGZ010000081.1 GCA_947173915.1 uncultured Alistipes sp. | reverse complement strand
CTTCTCGTAATGTGGGGTCCAATCCCGAGGGGATGCTCGATCCCGATGGGGACATCGAAGTTTGTGATTATGTGGAACCACTGGGTAACTGTCCCGAAGGCCGTCTCCTGCTGCGGTGCCGAGGCGCGGAAGAGCGCGGCCCGCACGAAGCGCGACGGCGGGGTCATGTCGCCGGGCAGCCCCAGGAAGCCGCCGTTGCCGCCGAACTGCCGGAGCGTGACGGCTCCGAGCGGCTGTGCCGGAGCCGATCCGGGCCGCAGATTGACGTAGTTGTTCAGGTTGGTTACCTGCCAGGGGAAGCCGGGGGCGTTGGTTATGACACCCACCTCGTTCTCGTAGAAATGGGGCTGGCCATCGACGATCTCCAGAACCGCCTGCCGGCCCGACGGCTCGCCCAGCCGCCAGTGGAGCATGGAGGGGATGCCGTCGGTATCGACCCCGACGATCCGGACCCCGGAGAGTGCCTCCTTCACTTCGTCGATGGTGGCGAAGCGGGCCAGCATCCAGGAGACCGCCTGCAGGTCGAGGAGCGTCGCGTCGCGCTGCGCAGGGTCGTAGTCCGCATAGCTGCCGTAGCCGGGGAAATAGAAGAGTCCGGCGGAGAGGCCCGCCTCGTTGATCCCCTCGGCGATGTACTCCGGAGCGGCGACGGAGAGTCCCACCACTCCGTAGCGGGCCGTGAAGACGAGGCCGCGGCCGTTGTCGGGTGTGCGGGAGACGATCCGTTCGCCTCGCGGGATGAAGACGCAGTAGCTGGCCAGTTCGCTGCCCGCCCATTCGATGGTGCGTGCCTGGACATAGCTCCCGTCCCGGGCCGTCAGTGCGATGCCCGTGCAGGCCTCCGCAGCGGCGATGCCGCCGCATAGGGCCGTGATGATAAGCAGAAGTCGTTTCATGGTCGGTTTTTTTTTGGAAATTCGTATTCTTTCCGCTACCGGACACGAATTGTGCCAACCGCTCGTCCGGGCTGTCGGATTCCGGGCGGCTGCTGCGAAACAGTTTGCCGGGAAAGCCTGCGTTGCTGCCGCAGGAGGCCGGACCGGGCGGAGTGCCGGGAGCGATGGCGGCGAGAGGCCGGGGCGGCGCGATCGCGTGCAAAGCAAAATAAAAGAGGCAACGGTTTTCAAGCCGTTGCCTCTTTTATGGAATGACCTTGCAAAACGAACGGTGCGTCCCCTCTTGCGCGGCGGATCTCTGTCAGGCTTTCGGGGCCGCCCTTGTCGGGCGGCCCTTGCTGCCCGGGATGCTAATATTCGATCTTGGTGCGGCGCACGTAGCCGTTGTAACGCCACTTGGCGTTCTCCTCGGCCGCCTGGTAGAGTGCCTCCGCGTCGTCGGGCGACACGCCCTTGAGCGACGAGTAGCGCACCTCCTTGAGCAGGAAGTCGCGGAACTTCGACCAGTCGGGCTCTTTCGAGTCGAGCACGAACGGATTCTTGCCCTCGGCCTCCAGTGCGGGGTTGTAGTGCCACAGGTGCCAGTAACCGCACTCGACGGCCTGCTTGCCGATGGTCTGCGTGCGGGTCATGCCGCCCTTGATGCCGTGGTTGATGCAGGGGGCGTAGGCGATCACGAGCGACGGACCGGGGTAGGCCTCCGCCTCCTTGAGCACGTTGAAGAGCTGGGCCTGCGATGCACCGATCGACACCTGGGCCACATAGACGTAGCCGTAAGTCATCGCGATCGCGCCGAGGTCCTTCTAGCGGATGCGCTTGCCCGACGATGCCAACTTGGCAACGGCACCCGTCGGGGTCGATGTCGCCGACGGGCCGCCCGTGTTGGAGTAAACCTCCGTGTCGAGTACCAGAATGTTCACGTCCAGACCCGAAGCCAGCACGTGGTCCACGCCGCCGAAGCCGATGTCGTAGGCCCAGCCGTCGCCGCCGACGATCCACTGCGACTGCTTGACGAGGAAGTCCTTGAGTTCGAGGATCTGGCGGCAGTAGTCGCAGCCACAGGCCTCCATCATCGGGACGAGGCGTGCGGCCGCCTCCATCGAGCGGGCCGACGAGGTGCGTGCCTCGATCCATTCGCGCATGGCGCTCTTCAGCTCCTCCGAGCAGCGCTGGCAGCCGGCGATCGCCTCTTCCATGAGCATCTGGATGCGGTCGCGCAGTTTTTCGGCACCGACGTACATGCCCAGACCGAATTCGGCGTTGTCCTCGAAGAGCGAGTTGGCCCAGGCCGGACCGCGTCCCTCGGCGTTCTTGCAGTAGGGGGTCGAGGGAGCCGAACCGCTGTAGATCGAGGTGCAGCCCGTTGCGTTGGCCACCATCATGCGGTCGCCGAAGAGCTGGCTCACAGCCTTGATGTAGGGCGTTTCGCCGCAGCCGGCGCAGGCACCCGAGAACTCGAAGAGCGGCTGCTCGAACTGGAGGTTCTTGACCGACTTGGTCTTATCGACCACCTTCTTGTAACCGATGTTCTTCGTGACGTAGTCCCAGTTCTTCTGCTGCTCCATCTGGCTCTCCAGCGGTTTCATCACGAGGGCCTTCTCCTTGGCCGGGCAGACATCCACGCAGTTGTTGCAGCCCGTACAGTCGAGCGGCGAGAGCTGGATGCGGAACTTGTACTCCTTCGTCTCGCCCATGCCCTGCTTCCACTCCAGGCCCGAAGCGGCAGCCTCCTCGTCCGTCGCCAGGAAGGGGCGGATCACGGCGTGGGGGCAGACGTAGGCGCACTGGTTGCACTGGATGCAGTTGGCGATCTGCCATTCGGGAACGCTCACGGCGATGCCGCGCTTCTCCCAGGCGGCCGTGCCGTTGTCCCAGGTGCCGTCCTCACGGCCGTTGAAAGCCGAAACGGGCAGCTGGTCGCCCTTCAGTGCATTGATCGGATCGACGATGTTGCGGACGAACTCCGGACGCGTCATGTCCACGCCGTGCTCGGCAGACTTCTCGACGATCGAGGCCCACTCGGCCGGCACCTCCACCTTCTCGACGGCGGCACCTCCGGCATCGACGGCGGCGTAGTTCATGTTCACGATCTCCTCGCCCTTGCGGCCGTAGGTCTTGTAGATGGCCTTCTTCATCTCCTCGACTGCCTTCTCGAAGGGAATGACCTCGGCGATCTTGAAGAATGCCGACTGCATGATCGTGTTGGTGCGCGATCCCAGACCCAGTTCGGCGGCGATCTTCGTGGCGTTGATGATGTAGAAGTTGATCTTGTTCTTGGCCAGATATACCTTCATGTGGTCGGGCAGCGTGCGGCAGGTGGTCTCGGCATCGTGCACCGAGTTCAGCAGGAACGAGCCGCCCGGCTTGAGTCCCTTCAGCACGTCGTACTTGTCCACGTAGGAGGGGACGTGGCAGGCCACGAAGTCGGGGGTGGTCACCAGGTAGGGCGACTTGATGGGCTTGTCGCCGAAGCGCAGGTGCGACGAGGTGTAGCCGCCCGACTTCTTCGAGTCGTAGGAGAAGTAGGCCTGGCAGTATTTGTCGGTCGTGCCGCCGATGATCTTGATCGAGTTCTTGTTGGCACCCACCGTACCGTCGGCACCCAGACCGAAGAAGAGCGCCTCGAAGGTGCCGGGCTTGGCCAGCGAGATCTCCTCGCCGACGGGCAGCGAACGGAACGTCACGTCATCGACGATGCCCACCGTGAACTGGTTCTTGGGTTCGCCGGCCTTCAGGTTGGCGAAGACAGCCAGCATCTGTGCGGGCGTGGTGTCCTTCGACGAGAGGCCGAAGCGGCCGCCGACGATGAGCGGCTTGCGCTCGCAGGGGATGCTCTTGCAGTTGGCGAAAGCCTCCACTACGTCCAGGTAGAGCGGATCGCCGTTGGCTCCCGGCTCCTTGGTGCGGTCGAGCACGCAGATGCGCTTGACCGTTTCGGGCAGGACGGCGGTCAGGTACTTGACCGAGAAGGGGCGGTAGAGGTGTACGGTCACGACACCCGTCTTCTCGCCCCGGGCGTTCAGGTAATCGACCGTCTCCTTGAGGGTCTCGGTAACCGAACCCAGCGCGATGACCACGTGCTCGGCATCGGCCGCGCCGTAGTAGGTGAAGGGCTTGTAGGTGCGGCCCGTGATCGCGGAGATGCGCTCCATCGCCTCGGCCACCATGTCGGGGATCGCCTCGTAGAACTTGTTCGATGCCTCGCGGGTCTGGAAGTAGATGTCGGGGTTCTGGGCCGTGCCGCGCGTTACGGGGTGGGCCGGGTTGAGCGCACCGGCGCGGAACGCCTTGAGGGCCTCGCGGTCGAACATGGCCGTGAGCGACGCTTCGTCGATGAGTTCGATCTTCTGGATCTCGTGCGAGGTGCGGAAGCCGTCGAAGAAGTGGACGAACGGCACGCGTGCCTTGAGGGCTACCACGTGGGCCACGCCCGCGAGGTCCATCACCTCCTGCACCGACGAGGTCGCCAGCATGGCGAAACCGGTCTGGCGTGCGGCCATGACATCCTGGTGGTCGCCGAAAATCGAGAGCGACTGTGCGGCCAGGGCGCGGGCCGAGACGTGGAATACGCCCGGCAGCAGTTCGCCGGCGATCTTATACATGTTGGGGATCATCAGCAGCAATCCCTGGGAAGCGGTAAAGGTGGTGGTCAGCGCACCGCTCTGCAGCGAGCCGTGCACGGCTCCCGCAGCGCCGGCCTCGGACTGCATCTCGACGACGCGGACCGGTTCGCCGAAAATATTTTTACGACCCTGGGCGGCCCACTCGTCCACGAGTTCCGCCATAGTCGAAGAGGGGGTAATGGGGTAAATCGCCGCAACCTCCGAAAACATGTAAGCCACGTGAGCCGCTGCGTAATTACCGTCGCATGTGATGAATTTCTTCTCTGCCATCTCTTATTGAGTTTTAGATTGTCTGTTCGGTAATAAATCGGCGCAAAATTAACGATTCTAAACGAAAAATCCTCCATTTTCGGAGCGGAATCGTACATTATCCGCTCAATTTGAATGTTATAAAAATAACACAATCAGGGGATTCCCCGCGAACTGCTTCAAAAACAAGCGGAAACGGGACTCGCGGAGTCGTGCACGTTTTTTGCGGGGAAAATAGTACCTTTGAAAAAAATTTCGTTCCACGTGATTTCTTATAAAACCCGTACCTTGTCCAACGGACTGGAGGTGGTCGTGAACCGCGACCGGGCCTCCGAGTTGGCGGCCGTGAACCTTCTTTATAAGGTCGGCGCGCGCAACGAGAACCCCGAACGCACGGGGTTCGCCCATCTGTTCGAGCACCTGATGTTCCGCGGGACGGCTGCCGTTCCCGATTTCGACACGCCCGTGCAGCGGGCGTGCGGCGAGAACAACGCCTTTACCAACAACGACTACACCGACTTCTACATGACCCTCCCGAAGGCCAATGTCGAGACGGCACTCTGGCTCGAGAGCGACCGCATGACGGGACTCGACCTCTCGCCGCAGAGCCTCGAGACGGAGAAACGGGTGGTCATCGAGGAGTTCCGCCAGCGCTACCTCAACCAGCCCTACGGCGATCTGCTGATGCTGCTGCGCGCGCTGGCCTACCGGGAGCATCCCTACCGTTGGGCCACCATCGGACTGACACCCGACCACATCGCCGCGGCCTCGCTCGCGGAGGTGCGCGACTTCTATCGCCGCCACTACCGTCCCTCGAACGCGATCCTTTCGCTTTCGGCCGACCTGGATGAGGAGCGGATGATCGACCTGGCCGAAAAGTGGTTCGGGGCGATTCCCGATGCGCCGCAGCCGGACGAGCCGATCCCCGC
>CAMWGZ010000080.1 GCA_947173915.1 uncultured Alistipes sp. | reverse complement strand
GTCCACGCCTGCGGCGTGATCATCGGCCAGGACGACCTGGAGAAGTTCGCCCCGATGGCCATCGCCAAGGATGCCGACCTGAACGTGGTGGAGTTCGAAGGCAAGGAGGTGGAGAGCGTCGGACTGATCAAGATGGACTTCCTGGGGCTGCGCACCCTCTCCATCATCAAGGATGCGCTGACCAACATACGCAACGTCCACGGAGTGGAGATCGACATCGACGCGGTCGCGCTGGACGACATGCCCACCTACGAGGTCTTCAGCCGCGGCGACACGACCGGCCTGTTCCAGTTCGAGTCCCCCGGAATGAAGAAGCACCTGCGCAACCTGAAGCCCAACCGCTTCGAGGACCTGATCGCCATGAACGCGCTCTACCGGCCCGGCCCGATGGAGTACATCCCCAACTTCATCGCCCGCAAGCACGGTCTGGAACCCGTGACCTACGACATAGCCGACATGGAGGAGTATCTGAGCGATACTTACGGCATCACGGTCTATCAGGAGCAGGTCATGCTCCTCTCCCAGAAGCTCGCCGGATTTACCGGCGGCGAGGCCGACACGCTGCGCAAGGCGATGGGCAAGAAGAAGCGCGACGTGCTGGACAAGATGAAGCCCAAGTTCATCGACGGCTGCAAGGAGCGGGGGCACGACGAGAAGATCTGCGACAAGATCTGGGGCGACTGGGAGGCGTTCGCCTCCTACGCCTTCAACAAGTCGCACTCGACCTGCTATGCCTACATAGCCTACCAGACCGGCTACCTGAAGGCCCACTACCCTTCCGAGTTCATGGCGGCGCTGCTGAGCCGCAACCTCTCGGACATCAAGCAGATCACGCTCTACATGAGCGAGTGCAAGCGCATGGGCATCCGGGTGTTGGGTCCGGACATCAACGAATCGACGAACACCTTCTCCTCCAATACGCAGGGGGACGTGCGCTTCGGACTGGCGGCCGTAAAGGGTGTCGGCGAGGCGGCCGTGGAGAGCATCGTGCGGGAGCGGCAGCAGAACGGACGGTTCAAGGACATCTACGACTTCATGGAGCGGGTCAATTACTCGGTCGTGAACCGCAAATGTCTGGAAAATATGGCTTTGGCCGGAGGGTTCGACTCGATTACCGACTTCCATCGCGGGAAATTCTTCGGAAGCGACATGCGCGACTCGAACGGCACGACCTTCCTGGAGCAGCTCATCCGCTACGGCCAGCGCTTCCAGGCGGAGAAGAACAACGCCCAGCAGAGTCTCTTCGGCGGGGGCGCGGCGGTCGATATACAGCGTCCGACCACGCCGGTATGCGACGACTGGAGCACGCTCGAAACACTGAACAAGGAGCGCGAGATGATCGGACTCTACCTTTCGGCCCATCCGCTGGACGACTATGCGGTCATCATCCGCAACATGTGCAAGACCCAGCTGTCGGAGCTGAGCAATCTGGAGGCGCTGCGGGGCCAGGAGATCGCGGTGGCGGGCATGGTGGTCGCCTCCCAGAACCTGACGACCAAAACGGGCAAGCCCTGGGGCAAGTTCACGCTCGAGGACTACAACGGAACCCACGAGTTCGCCCTCTTCGGCAAGGATTACGAAAACTTCCGCAAGTATCTGTTCAACGATTACTTCCTCTTCGTGCGGGGCAAGGTGCAGCCGCGCCCCTACAACGACCGGGAGCTGGAGTTCAAGATCAGCTCGATGGTGCAGCTCTCCGAAATGCGCGACACGATGATCAGGGAGTTCTCCATCCTGCTGGCCGTCGAGGAGATCACGCAGGAGCTGATCGACACGCTGACCCGCAAGATCAAGGAGGCGGAGGGCACTACCACCCTGCGCGTGAACGTTTACGACAAGGAGGCGCAGGTGGGTGTGAACATGTTCTCGAAGAAGTACAAGGTCAGCCTTACCTCGGAACTCGTTTCTTATCTGGACGACAACGAAATCAAATATACGATCGTTTAATCATTAACCTCAAAATTCAAAGATTATGGCATTAGCAATCACGAAAGAGAACTTCGACGAGGTTTCGGCCTCGAACCTTCCGGTCGTTATCGACTTCTGGGCAACCTGGTGCGGTCCTTGCCGCATGGTCAGCCCCATCATCGACGAACTCGCCGCCGAATACGAGGGCAAGGCGATCATCGGCAAGTGCGACGTGGACAGCAACGACGAGGTCGTTGCCAAGTTCATGGTGCGCAACATCCCGACGGTCGTTTTCCTCAAGGACGGCAAGATGGTCGATAAGCAGGTCGGTGCCTGCACGAAGGCGGATCTGGTAAAGAAGCTGGAGAAGCTCTTCTAAGCCGCAACGACTGCGTATTCGCAACCGGACGTGGAGGACCGAGGGTCTTCCACGTCTTTTTTTGTCAGTCGTCCTGACAGAATGTCACTTCCGGAGGGTTGGCATGCCGTTTGCTTGTCGAGCGGGAGATCGAACAAATCATAAAATACTCATAATATCCATGCAGAACGGAAAAATCGGGGTTACGAGCGAGAACATCTTCCCCGTCATCAAAAAGTTCCTCTACTCGGATCACGAGATCTTCCTGCGCGAGCTGGTCTCCAACGCAGTCGATGCCACCCAGAAGCTCAAGGCCCTCTCGTCGATGGGCGAAATCAAGGGCGAGCTGGGCGACCTGACCATCCGCGTGAGTGTCAATAAGGAGGCCCGGACGCTGACGATCGCCGACCGGGGCATCGGCATGACAGCCGAGGAGGTAAACCGCTACATCAACCAGATCGCCTTCTCGAGTGCCGAGGAGTTCATGGAGAAATACAAGAACCAGGCGATCATCGGCCACTTCGGACTGGGCTTCTATTCGGCCTTCATGGTGGCCGACAAGGTGGAGATCTTTACCCGCTCCTACAAGGAGGGGGCCAAATCGGTGCACTGGAGCTGCGAGGGGTCGCCCGAGTATGCGATGGAGGAGACCGGCGAGGAGCGCGACCGCGGGACGACGATCATCCTCCACCTGGCCGAGGATACGCTCGAATACGGCGAAGAGAGCAAAGTGGAGGAGCTGCTGCGCAAATACTGCCGCTTCCTGCCCGTGCCCATCGCCTTCGGCAAGGTAAAGGAGTGGAAGGACGGCAAGTATGTCGATACGGAGAAGGACAACGTCATCAACGACATATCGCCCCTGTGGACCCGCAAGCCGACCGAGATTACCGAAGAGCAGTACAAGGAGTTCTACCGCGAACTCCACCCGGTAGCCGGCGACGATCCCTTGTTCTCGATCCACCTGAACATCGACTATCCGTTCCATCTGACCGGTATCCTCTATTTCCCGAAGATCCGCAACAACTTCGAGATCCAGAAGAACAAGATCCAGCTCTACTCCAACCAGGTCTATGTGACCGATCAGGTCGAAGGCATCGTGCCGGAGTTCCTGACGCTGCTGCACGGCGTGATCGACTCGCCCGACATTCCGCTCAACGTCTCGCGCAGCTACCTGCAGAGCGATTCGAACGTGAAGAAGATATCGAGCTACATTACCCGCAAGGTGGCCGACCGCCTGCAGGAGCTGTTCACTACCCTGCGTCCCGACTACGAGCAGAAGTGGGACGACCTGAAGGTGTTCATCCAGTACGGCATCCTGACCGACGAGAAATTCGCCGAGAAGGCCAACGGATTCATGCTATGGAAGAACGTGGCGGGCAAATATTTCACGGGCGACGAGTACCGCGAGGTGGTCAAGGGCAACCAGACCGACAAGAACGGCACGCTCGTATGTCTCTACGTCGATGATCCCGTCGAGAAGAACTCGTTCGTCGAGTCGGCCGCAGCCAAGGGCTACGACGTGCTGGTCATGGACGGACAGCTGGACAACCACTACGTGAACTGGTACGAGTCGAAAAACAAGGAGGTGCGTTTCGTGCGGGTCGATAGCGACGTGGTCGATAAGCTGATCCAGAAGGAGGAGGCGCTCAAGATGTCGCTCAGCGAGGCGCAGCAGGAGATCATGCGCCCCGTGTTCGAGAGCCAGCTGCCGAAGGACGAGAAGATCCATTACAACATTTCGTTCGAGGCGATGGCGGCCGACGCAGCGCCTGTGGTCATCACGCAGAACGAGTTCATGCGCCGCATGAAGGAGATGGCTGCCGTAAGCGGCGGCGGGATGAGCCAGTTCTACGGCCAGATGCCCGACAACTTCACGATCGCCGTGAACGGCAACCACCCCATCGTGATCGACATGCTCGCGGACGTGGAGAAAAGCTACGGCGACAAGCTGAAGAGCACGACCAAGAAGATCGATGCGGCACTCGCCGAAGAGCGCCGGTTCGAAGAGACGGTCAAGGACAAAAAGGAGGAGGAGCTTTCCGCCGAGGAGAAGACGATGCGCGAGGAGCTTTCGAAGAAGGTCGTCACGCTGCGCGACGAGCGCGACAAGCGTCTGCGCGAGATCGGCGGGGAGAACCGTCTGGTCAAGCAGATCATCGACCTGGCGCTGCTCTCCAACGGTCTGCTTAAGGGCAAGAACCTGACGGAGTTCATCCAGCGGAGCATCGCGCTGATCGAGAAATAAGAGAAGCGACACAAGTGAAAGCGTCCTGCAATCCGGTCGGATTGCAGGACGCTTTTTCATGCGGAAGCCCTACCCTCGCTCCTTGTCTTTCTACAGCGTGTAGAGAAATTCGATCACGTCCGCCGCATCGGGATAGTCGGTCAGCGAGGGGCGCTGCGCCTCCCCGAAATCGACGCGGCGGCTGTGTGCGATCCCCGCAGCCACCACGCATTGCAATTCGGCATCGTGCGCACGCAGCCACTGCTCCGCCTCCTGCGGAGTCCGGTATTCGATCACGGATATTTCGCTGAGCGCCTGCGGAAATTCCGGCTGGCGAATCAGCAGGGCCGACCCCGCATCCGTGAACTCCTGCCGGCAGAGGGTGCGCAGTGCCCTGCGATGCAGGTAGTTGTTGCGGTATTTCGGATGGGTCTCATAGGGCGGCAGCGAAACGGCCGTCCCCTGCGGCACGAACAGCAGCGACACGTTCCGGCACCCCAGTCCCGAATAGGCGAACATGTCGTCGGCCAATGCGGCCAACTGCTCCTGCGTTTCGTCGCCGCGCAGCACCGCGACCGAATGGCGGTTGCCGCGCAGGAGGGTTTTCATCCCGCCGTAACGGGCGCGGAAGTAACGGTTGGCGTTGTCGCTTCCGGTGGCGATGACGGCATCGACGGGGGTTTCCCCGTCATAGAACCCGACCGGAATGTCAGGCTCGATCTCACGCAGCAGACCGACGACGTATTCCATCAGCACGGTATCTTTCGCCGAGGGCTTTATCTGGCAGCGATGACCTGCCATAAGCACGCACAGCAGGTCGAAAAAACCGACCAGCGGGATGTTTCCCGCCATGATCACGAGGACCCGATGTGCCGGCAAGGCGGCCGGCCGGTCGTAGCTCCCTATCCAGGAAGCCAACTTGTCCGGATCAAGATAACTCGTCCGAATCGCCGTCACAGCCCGGCGGATCTCATGCGGCAGAAACCAGGGATTCTCCCAGCAGGCCCGCTCCACGACCGACCTGTCGGCGGCGGATTGCCCGAAGTTCGCGAGCCGTCGTCCCAGCTCGGAAAAGATGTCCGTTGCTTTTTTCATGAAACAAAGATACGCAGAAATTTGGAATATCGATTTTTTTATCTACCTTTGCATCGCATTTGCGGAAATAGCTCAGTTGGTAGAGCACAACCTTGCCAAGGTTGGGGTCGCGA
>CAMWGZ010000079.1 GCA_947173915.1 uncultured Alistipes sp. | reverse complement strand
CATTTATGTAGGTTTGTTTTTTAGTTATTCGTCAAGACCGACTGCGAAGCCACCCGCACGAAGCACGTCGGCCGCACCGGTCTCGGACTCATCTCTTCAGCCGGCGGTAGTTGATCAGCACCCGCGCCACAAGCAGATAGCCGAGCGTCAGGCCCATGATCAAATAACGCAGCCACGCCTCGCGGCCCGTAGCGAACCAGACACCGAGGAGCGACAGCAGCAGAGCCAGCACCCACCAGTCGTAGCGGGTGGGCTGATGCCACCATCCTCTGTTCTTCCCTTTCTCCTCCATAACGACGATCGTCGCGGATTATCGTTCGCTGCTGTAATTCGGCGCCTCGCGCGTGATGGCCACGTCGTGGGGATGGCTCTCCGACATGCCCGAAGCCGTGATGCGGATGAAACGAGCCTGCTTCAGCGCCTCGATATCCTTCGCTCCGCAATAGCCCATTCCGGCGCGCAGACCGCCCACGAGCTGATAGACCGTCTCGCAGAGCATGCCCTTGAACGGGACACGGGCCACGATTCCTTCGGGAACCAGCTTGTTGATATTCACGTCGCCCTTCTGGAAGTAGCGGTCGGCCGAACCGGCCTTCATCGCGTCGATCGACCCCATGCCGCGGTAGCTCTTGAACTTACGGCCGTTGTAGATGATCGTCTCGCCCGGAGCCTCCTCCGTTCCGGCGAACATCGAGCCGACCATCACGCAGTCGCCGCCGGCAGCCAGTGCCTTGACGATATCGCCCGAGTAGCGCAGACCTCCGTCGGCGATTACCGGCACGCCGTATTTGCGGGCTACGGTCGAAGCGTCGTAGATGGCCGAGAGCTGCGGTACGCCCACGCCCGCGATGATGCGGGTGGTGCAGATCGAGCCGGGACCGATACCGACCTTGATGCCGTCGGCACCGTTGGCGATCAGGAACTCGGCGGCCTCGGCCGTCGCAATGTTGCCGACCACGACATCCAGAGCGGGATAGGCGGCCTTGATCTTCTTGAGCAGCACGATCACATTGACCGAGTGGCCGTGCGCCGAGTCGAGGACGACGGCATCCACATCCTCCTCGACGAGCGCCTTCACGCGATCCATCGCATCGGCGGTAATGCCCACGCCGGCCGCTACGCGCAGACGGCCCTTCGCATCTTTGCTCGCATTGGGATGATCCTGAACCTTGGTAATGTCCTTATAGGTAATCAGACCGATCAGTCTTCCGCTCTCGTCCACGACGGGGAGCTTCTCGATCTTGTTGTGCAGCAGCACCTCGGCCGCATGCGCCAGTTCGGTGCTGTGGGTGGTAACCAGCCCCTCGCGGGTCATGACCTCCTCGATGCGGCGGGTAACATCGCGCTGGAAGCGCAGATCGCGGTTGGTCACGATACCGATCAGACGCTGCTCGGCATCGACCACCGGAATACCTCCGATCTTGTTCTCCTTCATCAACGCGAGGGCATCGCCCACCGTGTCGTCCTTGCGGATCGTGATCGGATCGTAGATCATTCCGTTCTCGGCACGCTTCACACGACGCACCTGAGCGGCCTGCTCCGCGATCGACATGTTCTTGTGAATCACACCGATACCTCCTTCGCGCGCCAGAGCGATCGCCAAAGGAGCTTCGGTAACCGTATCCATCGCAGCCGAGACGATGGGGATATTGAGTTTGATATTTCGCGAGAACCGGGTCTCGAGCGAGACCTCGCGCGGCAACACATCGGAGTATGCAGGCACCAGAAGCACATCGTCGAACGTCAGTCCTTCGGGTTGCACCTTCTCATTGATAAAAGACATAAAAGCGAGATTTTGTTGCCTGCAAAATTAAGCATAATTTTTGGATTTTTCGCCGGTCGCACCGTTTTTGCCGAAAAATTACGCCCGAGGCGAAACGCCGCGAATCCGAACGAGACGACACTCCCGTTCGCCCCGCCCCTCATCGGACCCCGGTCCGGCCGCCGGGCCGCCGAAACGACCCGGCAGCCGAAGGATCAGAAGCGGAAGCGCATGCCCGCCACCAGGGAGCCGGTCGTACCGACACCCGCTTCGGCATAAAGCGCCAGTTTGCCGCCCAGCTCGACACCCAGCGGCGAGACCTGGAAGGCCAGCTGCCGCGCCGTCCAGCGTTCGCCCTCGCCCGAAGAGCGGGTAAAGGTAAGACCCACGCCGACACGCGAATAGATCGAAAAGATCCGCAGGTTCAACCAACGCATCTTCAGGTGGGGAAGCACCGAATAGTAGTTGGTCGTGATCTTCTGTCCTTCGTGCCGCTGCTTGTTGCCCGAATAGACGAAAGTGCCGCCCACGCCGAGTCCGCCGATGATGCGGAAGGAGTAATTGACCGAAACCCCGCCCCAGCTATCCATCGAAGCGTCCCGCATGTCGAGCACCCCGAGCAGTTTGTCGCTATACGCGTCGATCCAGTTCGTAACCGGAGAGAAACCGTAACCCACCGACAACTCTCCGCGTCCCAGCTGCGCCTGCGCCGCACGAGGCAGGCAGCACAGCAGGAAGAAAACCGATAAAACAAGTAATTTTCTGACCATAGTTTTTTTCGTTTAAATGATTTCAAAACAAACCGCCGCCTCCGGATCTCCCCGGGCAGGCAGCCGGCGACCGCCCGCAGCTCTTGCAAGCGCCACCCGCCTTCCGCCGGTCCCGGCCCACTCCAGGGACAAACGCAGCCGGTATCCGACAGGCGGAGGCCCCCCGGCACGCCCACGCGCCGCAATCCGAACAAAAGACGACCCGCCCCACCGTCGGGGAACGAGTCGTCCTTCTTCATTACGATGCGAAAAAGCTTAGCAGCCGCACTCCTCGCCCTCGACCTTCTTGAACAAAGCGACATCGTCGCCGGTCGAGTGCATCACGTAGGTATAAGCCTCCCCGATCTTACCCTCGGCCAGCTTGCAGAAGATCTGCGCCGAAGCGACATACTCGCCGCATTCGCCGGCCTGACGGGCCAGCAGGTGGGTAATGATGATATGACCGGCCGTCTCGACCAGACGGCGCGCATGGAAGTCCTTGAATCCGGGGTGCTCCTTGTCGAGCGACTCGACGCGGGCCACCATCTCCTCGAACTTGATGCGCAGCTCGACCAGCTTGCTCTTCACGGCGCACATGCACTCCGCATATTCGGCAGCCTCGTACTCCTTGATCTGCTCCAGGAAGGTGCCCTTGGTCACGGCGTTGATTGCAGCCACCACCTGCAGCTGCGAGGTACCCTCGTAGATGTTCATGATGCGGGCATCGCGGTAGAGGCGCTCGCAGGGATAGTCCTTCATGAAGCCCGAGCCGCCGTGAATCTGCACGGCATCGTAGGCGAGCTGGTTGGCATACTCCGAAGAGAAGAGCTTGACCAGCGGCGTGAAGCCGTCGGCCAGGCGGGTGTAGAACTTCATCTGCTGGCGCTCCTCCGGTTCGAGCGAACGCTCGTGCGAGATATGCGTATATTGTTTGTAGGTCTCCACGAAACGGGTCGTCTCGTAAAGCAGCGCGCGGGCACCCTGCAGCTTGGCTTTCATATTGGAGAGCATCTCCGACACGGCGGCGAAGCGGATGATCGGCTTGCCGAACTGCTCGCGCTCGCGGGCATACTTGAGCGCCTCGCGGTAAGCGGCCTCGCAGAGACCCACCGACTGGGCACCGATGCCCAGACGGGCGGCGTTCATGAGCGACATGACGTACTTGATGAGTCCCATCTTGCGGTCGCCGACCAGACGGGCGGGGGCGTTGGTAAAGACCAGCTCGCAGGTGGGCGATCCCTTGATACCGAGCTTGTTCTCGATGCGGCGCACCTTCACGCCGCCGTCGCGCTTGTCGTGAACGAGCATCGAAAGGCCGCGCGCGTCGGAGGTACCCTCCTCGGTGCGGGCCAGCACCAGCGACACGTCGCCGTCGCCGTTGGTAATGAATCGCTTCACGCCGTTGAGCAGCCAGCGGTCACTCTTCTCGTCGTAGGTGGCCTTGAGCATCACAGCACCCAGATCCGAACCGGCATCCGGCTCGGTCAGGTCCATCGCGCAGGTCGCGCCGGCCGAAACCAGCGGCAGGAACAGGCGCTTGATCTCCTCCGAGGCGAACTCGTTGAGCGTCTCGGCGCAATCCTGCAAGCCCCAGATATTCTCGAAGCCGGCATCGGCGCGGGCCACCATCTCGTTGGCCATGACGAAGCAGACGAGCGGGAAGTTCAGGCCGTCGTATTCATAGGGCAGCGTCATGCCGCTCAGCCCCGCCTTCGTGATCGCCTCGATGTTGCGGGAGGTGCCGGAGGCATAGACCACGTGGTCGTTCTCCACGCGCGGACCTTCGTGATCGACCCCTTCGGCATTGGGGGCGATTACCTCGCCGCACACCTCGCCCGCGATCTCCAGCACGCGGCGGTAGTTGTCCATCGCGTCGTCGAAATTCTGCGGAGCCAGCTCGTAACGATCCTTCAGCGCGAAACCGCGCTCCTTCAGCTCCACGATCTTCCGCATCGCGGGATGATCGAGGTGGAACTGCAAATCCTTATTATCTGAAAAGAAATTAGCCATTACTTCGAGTTTTGTTTGTAGTACTTAATCATTTTCGGGATGATCTCGTTCAGGTCGCCCGTGATCGCGTAGTCGGCGATCTTGTTGATCGGCGCATCGGGATCGGTGTTGATCGAAATGATCATCGACGACTGGTCCATACCGGCCGTATGCTGGATCTGGCCCGAAATACCGCAGGCGATATAGAGCTTCGGACGGATCGTCACGCCGGTCTGGCCGATCTGGCGGGCATGCTCCGTGAAACCGGCATCGACCGCGGCGCGGCTCGCGCCCACCTCGCCGCCGAGCACGTCGGCAAGCTCGTGGAGCAGCTTGAAGTTCTCCTTGGATCCCACGCCGTAGCCGCCGGCGACCACGACGCTCGCGCCCTTGATGTTGATCTTGCGCTCCTCGATCTGACGGTCGAGGATCTTCACGACCAGGTCGCTATCCTTGAGGAACTTCTTCCACTCGATGGGACGGACCTCGCCGGCAGCGGGCTGCGCGGCGTACTCCTTGCGCATCACGCCCTCGCGCACGGTCGCCATCTGGGGACGGTGCTCGGGATTGACGATCGTGGCGATGATGTTGCCGCCGAAGGCGGGACGGATCTGGTAGAGCAGGTTCTTGTACTCCGTGCCGCTCTTGGCATCCTTGTGGTCGCCGATCTCCAGCTGCGTGCAGTCGGCCGTCAGACCGCTGAACAGCGCCGACGAGACGCGCGGCGCGAAGTCACGGCCGATGGAGGTGGCACCGAACAGAGCGATCTGCGGCTTCTCCTGCTCGATCAGGCCGCACATGACGGCCGTGTGGGGCAGCGTGCGGAACGGAGCGAACTCCTTGTCGTCGGCCGTCCAGACCGTATCGGCACCGTATTTGGCCAGCTCCTTCTCGATACCCGACAGATTATGCCCCAGCACGACGGCTTCGAGGCGCACGCCGAGCGTCGTGGCCAGTTCGCGGCCTTTGGTCAGCAGCTCCAGGCTCACGTCGGCCGGAACCCCGTTTTCGAGTTCTATATATACAAATACATTATTCATAAGTCGTATCCTCCCTCATTAACCGAGCGTGTGGCTCGCGATAAGTTCAACCATCAGTTCCTCGATCTGCTTGTCGTCGGAGGTCAGCTTCTTGGCCTCCTTGGCCTGGAACACCACGTTTTCGATCTTCTTGACCTTCGTCGGCGAACCGAGCAGGCCCAGCTGGTTC
>CAMWGZ010000078.1 GCA_947173915.1 uncultured Alistipes sp. | reverse complement strand
ATCTTGGTGTAGTATCCCGTCACGCGCACTTTGTTGTCGCCGTAACGCATGTTGTAGGAGAGATCGGCCGAGAAGACCTTCTCCGGCGAGAGGCCGGGCGTGATCGAATTGCGGGTGCGCGGCGACACGAAGGCCGACTGGAAGGTCGGAGCGTTCTGCATCACGGCGACATTGGCTTCCAGACGGTGGTTGGCCGAGAAGAGGTAGTCGAAGTTGCCCTTTACCTTATAGGTAAAATATTCGAGCCGCTCCGAATCGCCCTTCGAATTGTCGAGGAACAGGCCCTTGCGCCAGAGTCCCTCGCGCCACATGGAGAGACCGCCCAGCTCGCCGCCCAGGCGCATGCCGAAACCGCCGAAGCGCACGTCGTACGAAGCCCAGACACCGCCCGAACGCAGGTGGGCCTTGTAGTTGTAGGAGAACTTGTCGCCCTCGCGGACCGGCTTGGCATGGCCGTAGCGCTCGTAATAGTCCATATCGTTCTGCGCCAGGATCGGATCGCCGAAGTCGCGCTGCGCGAACTTATCGACATCGACGTAATAGTCGCCGCCGAGCAGGTCCTTTACCTCGTCGTAGTACCAGGTGCGGTTCACACGCACGTTGGCACCGGCCGTCAGGCGGGAGTTGTCCTTATAGGTGCGCACGATCTGCGCCGAAAGGTTCCAGTCGAGCTGGTCGGCATGACGCTCCTCGACAATGTAATTCGAACGTGCGCCGGGACCGTAAACAGCCTCGGTGTCGGCATTGCGGAAGTTCATGTTGGTCTGATACATGCCGTCCCAGTCGAAGTGGCGGATATTGCCCTCGTTGCGCATCCACATGTCGGCCCGCTCGGCTGCCAGATGGGCCGCATCGGGCGAATCGGTGTTGAGCAGCATGTAGCTCGGCAGGTAGCGGTAGTAGTCGGGACGCGGATCGGCACCGTCATACCACGTAAGGGCCGAATAGCCGTTCTTGCCGAAGCGGAGCGAGGTCGCCACGTTGAGCTGCGTGTGCTCGTTGGCATCGAAGGTATAGGTGGCCATCGCGATCGGCTCGTGGTTGTTGCGCACGCGCGAGTTACGCATCTTGCCGCTCTGATAACCCCAGTTGGGATTGTAGTAGTTGTTGCCGACCAGGTCGTACACCTCCTGCGTGGAGGCCTGCTGCGCTCCGCGCTCGGTGGGTGCACCCAGAATCATGAGTCCCAGCCGGTGGCGCGAGTTGAAGACCTTCTCCGCCGCAGCGAAGTAGCCGTAGGCGTTGTAATAGACGCCATCGACATAGGAGTTGCCGCCCTGACGGGTCGAAACCGACAGCGCGTAGGACCAGCCGTTGTCCAGCATGCCCGAGCCGTAGGTAACCATCGCACGGAAGCGATACATCGAGTTGCCATTGACCAGACTCACGCGCAGGCCCTTGCGGATCTGCGAGGCACGGGCGTTGATATTGGTCGTACCGCCGATGCCGCCCACACCGTAGTCGGACATTACCGAACCGGCGGTAATCTCCTGGTTGCGCGTGGCATCGTTCAGACCGCTCCAGAGCGACCAGGGGGTGTAGCCCGTCATCGCATCGTTGAAGCGGATGCCGTTCAGAAAGACATCGCCATACTGCGAGTCGTAGCCGCGCACGTTGAAACGCATCTCGCTGAACTTATAGGAGGCAATGCTGTTGAAGACATCCTTCGAGGCCGAAAGCGACGAGGGCAGCGCCTGCGCATCGCCGATGCCCTCGGTATCGAACTCGGCGAATACGGAGTCGTCCAGCACCGCCTGCATCACGTCGGGCACGAGCACCACCGCATTGAGGTCGCGCACCATCCGATCCACCCGCACCGTCAGCGTCAGGGGTTCGAACTCCTCGGCCGTGAACTCCAGGGTATATTCGCCCGGTGCGACGTTTTCGAAAAGGAAATCGCCGCGATCGTCGGTCTTCGCCGTCATGCCGCCCGGTGCGACGGCGACCGTCGCCCCCTCCACCGCGACACGGCCCGTGCGGGAGACGACGCGTCCCTTGAAGCCGCCGGTCTGCGCAAATGCCGATAAGGAGAGCAGGGTCAATACAAAGATTAGTAAACTTTTTTTCATATCCGTAGTTGGTTTTATTTACCGATATAGATGAAAACGGGGAAGTGGTCGCTGTAACCGCCCTGGAACGCATTGCCCACGAACGTTCGCAGCGGATAGCCCTTGTACTGCCCCGATTTCTGGATCATGTAGTTCTGTCTGAATATATTGCCGTAGAACTTCGAGTCAGGCGACCGAAGCAGCTTCAGCCCCTGCTGCCCGCTGTCGGTCAGATTCTCCGTCACGACGATGTTGTCGAAGATATTCCAGGCATCGCCGTAGGCCAGCGTACCCATCCCGGCACGCAGCATCGCATAGTAGGGATTGAAGAAATCGCCCTCCTGCAGCTCCTTCAGCTTGGCCTTGGCACCCAGCGCCTCCAGAATGCTCGAATCGGTAGGATCGTCGTTGAAGTCGCCCATCGCCACGATCTTGGTCGCGGGATTCACGGCCAGCACCGAATCGGCGATGCGGCGCATCTGCGCGCCGACCGCCTCGCGGCGGGGTGCCGAAGCATCCTTGCCGCCCAGGCGCGAGGGCCAGTGGGCCACCATGAAATAGAAAGGCTCCTGCTCGATGGTTCCCCACATGGTCACGATATCGCGCGTGCGGAAGTTGGGCAGACCCGGGATTTCGGTCCGGATCGCCTCGCTGCCTTCGAGCTTGAAGACATCGGGACGGTAGAGGAACGCCACATCGACACCGCGCGGGGCGGGCGAATCGTAGTGCACGATCCGGTAGTTTCCGGGCAGCATCTTGGGAGTCGAAACGATATCTTCGAGCACCGAACGGTTCTCCACCTCCGATACGCCGATCACGGCAGGATACTCCTTGTCGATGGCCGCAATGTCGAAGAGCACCCGCTCGATATTCGAGAGTTTCTTCCGGTACTTGGTCTCCGTCCACTTCTTCGGCCCTTCGGGCGTGAACTCGTCGTCGTGGGTCTCCGGATCGTTGATCGTATCGAAAAAATTCTCCAGATTGTAGAAGACGACCTTGTAAGGCTTCTGAGCAAAACAGCATGCCCCGAACACCAGCAGCAGCACGCTTGTAAAGATCACTCGTTTTTTCATAAGTCAAATAATTATTGAATTCCCCATTGTGCGGGAGCGTTTTGGCTTTTCACGGCCTCGGCCGCTGCCTCGGAAAGATTCGGGAAGAAGGTAAATCCGGTCAGCTCCTCGATCTCGGCCACACTGCGGCAGACGGATGCCGGCGGCTCTATATCGCCGTAACTGCGCTGATCGACCCAGAAGCCGATGGCCCTCAGTTCGTCGGCCGAGCAGTCGGCGATGCGCTTGCCGCTCTGGCCGCTGCGGGTGCGCAGCAGCACCTTGAAATAGTTGGTCGGCACCGGGCACGACATTCCGTTGCGGTCGGTCGTCGCGGTGGAGGTCGAAGCATAGTAGCAGCCGGTTACCACATAGAGCGTGTCGCTGCACATCTGGGTCCGGACCTTGGATTCGAGGCGCGCCCACATGTCCTGATTGAGCCGGTCGAGCTGCGGTGTCATGTTGGTCGCATAGAAGGTCTGCACGTTGAGTTCGCGCGTGGCGGTGCGGTCGGCCGACGGAAGCTGGTGCCCCCGGTCGTAACTGCCCCGGTAGGAACCCGCCCCGAGGTCGGGCTGCCACGAGTAGTCGATCTTCGGGTCGTAGCCGAACTCGTTGGTCCGATCGACCGTTCCCCGATAAACCGCGTGGAGCGGATAGGCCACCCAGCGGGCCACATGCAGCGCCGGATCGTAACAGTAGGAGTAGTTGCGCACGCTGCGGCCTCCGAGCGAAGCGAAGTGGCTGACATAGACATAGTCGTCCGACTCCGCCCGGGCCGGAAGCTCGGCCCACGCCCCGGCGTGTCCTTCGACATAGGGATCGTCGGTCGCGGAGGAGGTGTGCTGACGCAGGATCAGCGTCTGAGGCTCCCCGCCGACGAAACGGAAGGAGATCCGGGCGGTACGCTCCTGCGACGAATCGTTCCGCGTGTAATAGACATCCAGAATATTGTCGAGCGACGACGCGCGCACCGTTCCCTCTGCCGTGCGTGCATCCGGATCGTTGATCCGGAACGAACACCACGAAGCATCGGGGTCGATTTCGGCCTCCCAGGCGGCACCCAGCGGTCCCGTGATCTGAATGGCGGCGGAACCTTCGGCCTCCCCGACGGAGGAGGAGCCGCGCCACTCGGCCGAACCGGACGACACGCCTCCGTCGTCATCGCCGCAGGCGACGAGCGTCAGCATCGGAAAGAGGAGCAGCAACAGCCATCCGTAATATTTCACTGAATTCATCATGCAAAAACAGCGACTACAATTATAAAACACCAAAAATGTTGCTCCTCCCCGGTAAGATTTCAGGGGAGGAGACAACACTCATTATTCGCTCAACTCATACAATGCAACGCAGAGATACTCGTCTTTCTCTCTATTGGAATCCGGAGACGCATTTTTAGCGGAATATCCACCGAAACGATTGAAATCTTTGATTGCACCTGATGATTGGCCATAGGTCTGGAATAACAAGGCCCGCACGGTAGATGCGGTCAGGGTTGCCGAATCCTTGATCAAGAAAGTTCCGGTTTCAGGATATTCTCCGGCATCGAAAGCCCACTCCTTGGGAGCGGTAGTGGAAGCGGTCTCGCTCAGCCCCAGATTCGTGCCCGAAGTGTACTGAACATATTACCCATCGGCAGTTTGAATGGTATAATATTCCTTGCCCGATTCGAGCGTAACCGCACCGGCATCGTTTGCCTCATTCGACTCGATCACACCATTCGTCACAACGATTTCGGTACCATTCACTTTACCTGATGCCAACTTTGCAGCATTGAAAACCCACGAAGTATTCCCTTTCGTCGCTACCAGCAGGTATTTCTTTCCCGCCGTAACACTCGTTACCCGTACATATCCCACAGGTTTTTCGCCGCCGCCCTGGCCCGCCTCCTGCGTCACGGCGACGGTCTTGCTGTCGCCGCCGGCCAGCGCGATGGTCAGCGTCTGACTGACGGCCGCACCGCTGTTGGCGGCTGCGGTCACGGTCACGGTATTGGCTTCGTTATCGACCGTTGCGCTCAGGGGGGGGGTCAAGCCGCTTACCGACAACAGGTTGTCGCCTTTGTTCTCGACTACGACGGTAATGACCTTATCGCCGCCCTCGGCCGTGAAGGAGAGGCTCGCGGGATCGATGGAAACGATCGTCGGAAGGGCCGGAGTCTCGCCGCCCGCATCGAATGCGGCCACGTCGTCCAGGTTGCGCGGCACGAGCTGGCCCGCATTGCTGTTCACGGCTGCCAGACCCGAGATCGAGCCGGTAGCGGCCTTGAAGGGAACGTCGGCGAAGACCATCGGATCGGTTCCGACCTTCTTGCAGAAGACCGTGAACGAGGTGCCTCCGGCCGTGAAGGTGTGCTTCGACAGCGCGCTGCTGTTGGCCCAGACACCGGCCTGAGCGACCGAAGCGTTCTCGATCGTCACGGCCATGCCCTGATACTTGGCCAGGTCGGCCGGTGCGATGACCGTCTCCTTGACAGCGGCCTGACCGTCGAGCTTCTCGACCGTACACCAGGTAGCGTTCTCGTCGCCCGTCAGCTCATACATACCGTTGTAATTCTGATACTTCGCAAGGCCCTTGAGCAGCGTCACGCGCACCTTGTCGCCCCGGGTCAGGTTCAATTTCGAAGGCGCGACCTGACTGCCGTAGCAGGTGATGCCGTTGCCCGCCTCGGTGGCGTTCTCGGTGGCGAGGATCAGGTTGTTGAAGGAGTAGTTGCCGCCGGCCACGGCGTT
>CAMWGZ010000077.1 GCA_947173915.1 uncultured Alistipes sp. | reverse complement strand
CGTTGTTGATGGTAAACTGCTTGCCTTCGAATACGCGCATCTCCAGGTCGATCGAATCCCTGCCGACGATGATCTCCGCCGGGTCGATCTGCGAGGTAAGGTAGCCCTGGTCCTGGTAGAGCGAGAGGATCGACTGCTCGTCCGGCGAGGAGTAGGGGGGCAGGCCGAGGCGCTTGTGCATCGACTTCTTGTCGTAGATCGAGCCTTTCTCCACGCCGAACATGCGGGCCAGTTCGTCCGTCTCGTAGATCGAGTTGCCCACCCACGAGATGTTGCGGATGTAGTATTTGTTGCCCTCCGAGAGGTCGATGAGGATGCCGATGCGCTTCTCGTTGATCGGGTAGATCGAGTCGGAGAGCACGGTGGCGTTGCGGAAGCCTTTCGAGTTGTAGAAGTCGATCAGCAGCTCCTTGTCGTTCTCGTAGTCCTCTTCGTTGAGCTTGGTGCTGCGCAGGAAGTTGATACTCGTCTTGTGGGTCTTTTTCAGCGTCTGGCGCAACCGTTTGTCGGAAAATTCGTCGTTGCCCGTGAACCGGATCTCGCCGATCCTGACCTTGTGCTTGCGATCGACCACGAACGTGACGTTCACGGCCTGCTTGAGCACCGGGTCGTTCTCGATGCGCGCCTCCACTTCGACGTTGCGGAATCCTTTGTCCGTGAAGAATTTGCGGATCAGCTTCTTGTTCTTGTCGATCACGTAGTCCGAAAGCTCCGTGCCGCGTTTGAGCTTGAGCTGCTCGAGCAGGTCCCGCTGGTTGCTCTTCGAAATGCCCTCGAAACGCCAGTAATTGACCTTGGGGCGCTCCTGAAGGAAAAGCTCCAGGTCGAGGTCGTCGCCCTCGATGGTGGCTCCCACCCGGATGTCCGAGTAGTAGCGCTGGCTCCACAGGCGGGCGATCGCCTCCGAGACGAAGTTGCTGGGCAGGTAGATCGAGTCGCCCGGGATCAGTCCCGACGAGGAGCGGATCATGTCCGGATTGATGAACTGCACGCCGTGTATATTGACGTTGCGGATGCGGTAGAGCCGGGGACTCTGCGCGTTGAGCAGCGGTGCCTGTTCGAACAGCGTTTCGACCGTCGGGTCGGCGGTCTGCTCCTGCGGAGTCTGAGCGAATATTCCGGGACAGCACAGCAGCAGGACGGCCGC
Source organism: uncultured Alistipes sp. (assembly GCA_947173915.1). Taxonomy (GTDB): domain Bacteria; phylum Bacteroidota; class Bacteroidia; order Bacteroidales; family Rikenellaceae; genus Alistipes. The sequence continues at coordinate 4,767 of CAMWGZ010000077.1, read as the reverse complement.
CAGCGTCGGGATCAGTTTGCCTGGGTAGTTCATCGTGTCGTTTAACTTCTCTTCGGAGTCGGGGTTTTTACCAGCCCGAAGCGTCGGTCGCGGGCGGCGTATTGGTCGAGTGCGCGGGCGAACTCCTCTTCCGTGAAGTCGGGCCAGAGCACCGGTGTGAAGCATAGCTCGGCGTAGGCTCCCTGCCAGAGCAGGAAGTTGCTCAGCCGCTGTTCGCCTCCCGTGCGCAGAATCAGGTCGGGATCGGGGCATTCGGCGGTGTAGAGCGCCCGGGCGACCGTCTGTTCGTCGATCGCGTCCGGTGCGATTTCGCCCGAGAGGGCCTGCCGGCACAATTCGCGGGCGGCGCGGGCGAGTTCGCTGCGCGAGGAGTAGTTGAGCGCCAGTTGCAGCGTGAGCCGCTCGCCTGCGGCGGTGCATGCTTCGATCCGTTCGAGCGAATCGCGGACCTCTTCGGGGAACCGCTCCCGGTCGCCGATGATCCGCACGCGGACCCCCTGGTCCGCCAGCGCTTCGGCCTCGTTCTGCACGCAGCGGCAGAAAAGTTCCAGCAGGGCGGCGACCTCTTCCGCCGGGCGGCCCCAGTTTTCGGTCGAGAAGGCGTACAGCGTCAGGTAGCGTACGCCGCCTGCGACGGCTGCGCGGATCGTTCGCCGCACGGACTCCACGCCCCGGAGGTGTCCCTCCGAGCGGTCCAGTCCGCGCTGAGTGGCCCAGCGGCCGTTTCCGTCCATGATGACGGCGACGTGTCGGGGTATGCGTTTTTCTTCGCTCATTGAGGTGCAAATATAGGCAATATAATTCGACGGACGAAATAATTACAGGGGTTTTCGGTCCGAGCGCGGATCGACCCCCCACATCATCTTATTGCGTAACGTGTCGTAGAACGATATATTGTGCGCGACGGCCAGAAAAAAGCGGCGCTGCGCGCGCCGGATCGTGAGGCAGGCACCGTCGGCGACGCGGAAGGCTTCGTTGTCGGCCGAGACGGAGATGCGGGCCTGGCGCGTGTGCAGGCGAAGCGTGATTTCGCTCCGGTCGGGAACGACGATCGGGCGCATGGTCAGGTTGTGCGGGGCGATGGGTGTGAGGATCAGGCAGGCGCAGCTGGGGGCGACGACCGGACCTCCCGCGCTGAGCGAATAGGCCGTCGAGCCGGTCGGGGTGCTGACCAGCAGCCCGTCGCCGCAGTAGGTGGCCACCATCTGTCCGTCGATATAGGTTTCGACCGCGATCATGCCCGCTCCCTGCCGCTGGACAGCCACTTCGTTGATCGCGTGGCGCGGCGTCTCCTCTCCGCCGAAGTCGCTCCGCACTTCGAGCATCGAGCGGGCTTCGCAGCGGAGCGTGCCCGTGCGGATCTGTTCGAAGATCTCCCGGATGCCGTTCTGCGGGGCGCTGGTGAGGAATCCCAGGTGGCCGGAGTTGATGCCCGCCACGGGGATCTCCGCGCCGTCGAGCCGCTGGATCCCTTCGAGCAGCGTGCCGTCGCCTCCGTAGCAGAGGAGCACCGCTTCGTCCTGCTGCGGCAGCGTCATCCGTTTTCCGTAGCGGCGCTCGGGTGCGACCGTGCGGCCGGTCAGCTCCTCGACCGTGCCGGCGAACTCCTCGTTCACGGCCCAGTCGTATCCGAGCGTCTCGATCCGCTCGAAGATCAGGCGCACCTCGTCGGCTGCGTGGGCGACTCCCCGCCGGGAAAAAAGAATGATCTTCATCCGATGAGTTGTGGAAAAATAGTTACCTTTACACCCGCAAATATAGCGTTTTTTATGACAAAACTGAGCGTAAACATCAATAAGATCGCCGTCGTCCGCAATTCGCGGGGCGGCAATCTGCCCGACGTGGTGCGCGCGGCGCTGGACTGCGAGCGTTTCGGCGCGCAGGGCATCACGGTGCACCCCCGGCCCGATGCACGTCATATCCGCTATGCGGACGTGCGCGACCTGAAGGGGGTGCTCGCCACCGAATTCAACATCGAGGGCAACCCGATCCCCTCGTTCCGCGAGCTGGTCTGCGAGGTGCGTCCCGCACAGGTGACCCTGGTGCCCGACGCGGAGACGGCCATTACCTCGAACGCGGGGTGGAATACGCTGGCGCACCGAGACTTCCTGCGGGAGGTAACGGCCGAATTCCAGGCGCGGGGCATCCGCGTCTCGATCTTCGTCGATCCGGTTCCGGAGATGGTGGCCGGAGCGAAGGAGTGCGGGGCCGACCGCGTGGAGCTCTACACCGAGGCCTACGCCCGCGACTATGCGGCCGACCGCGAGCGGGCGATCGAACCCTACGTGCGGGCCGCCGAGCAGGCGCGCCGCTGCGGCCTGGGGCTCAATGCGGGCCACGACCTCAATCTGGAGAACCTCCGCTATTTCGTCGAGCGGATCCCCTGGACCGACGAGGTGTCGATCGGCCATGCGCTCATCTGCGACGCGCTCTACTACGGCCTTGAGAATACCGTGCGCCTCTATCGCCGCGAACTGAATTTCTAACCGCCTTGAAACGCCTTCTTCGCCCGTGAAAAGTCCCGATGCCCCCGCACCCCTTTCCCTGCCCGTTTTCCGGCAGATCTCCCGCATCGCCGCCCGGCGCGGCGAGGATGCCTTCGTCGTGGGCGGCTACGTGCGCGACTTCTATCTGGAACGTCCCTCGACCGACATCGACGTGGTGGTGGTCGGCAGCGGGGTGGCCGTGGCCGAGGAGCTGGGGCGCGAGCTGCGCACGAAGGTGTCGGTCTATAAGACTTTCGGCACGGCGATGCTTCGCACGCGCGGCGTGGAGGTGGAGTTCGTCGGGGCCCGCAAGGAGTCCTATGCGAGCGATTCGCGCAAGCCGCAGGTCGAGGCCGGGACCATCGAGGACGACCAGCGCCGGCGCGACTTCACGATCAATGCGATGGCCTGGTCGCTCGGCGAGGAGGACTTCGGCCGTCTGGTCGATCCCTTCGGCGGGATGGAGGACCTGCGCGACGGGATCATCCGCACTCCGTGCGATCCCGACGTGACCTTCTCGGACGATCCGCTGCGCATGATGCGGGCCGTGCGCTTCGCCGCGCAGCTGGGCTTCTCGCTCTATCCCGAGACCTTCGAGGCGATCGCCCGCAACCGCGAGCGGATACGGATCGTCTCGCGCGAACGCATAATCGTGGAGCTGAACAAGATCGTGCTGTCGCCCGTGCCGTCGGTGGGCTTCGACCTGCTGGAGCGGACGGGGCTTCTGGAACTGATCTTTCCCGAGATGCACCGCCTGAAGGGGGTCGAACGCCGGGGGCAGCATGCCCACAAGGACAACTTCTGCCACACGCTCAAGGTGCTCGACAACGTGGCCGCCGTCTCGGACGACCTTTGGCTGCGCTGGGCCGCCGTGCTGCACGACATCGCCAAGCCGCTCACGAAGGCCTACGACCCGAAGGTGGGCTGGACCTTCCATTCGCACGAGACGCTCGGTTCGAAGATGGTGCCGGCGATCTTCCGCCAGCTCAAGCTGCCGCTGGGCGAGCCGATGAAGTTCGTCCAGAAGATGGTCTTCCTCCACCTGCGTCCGATCATCCTTTCGGAGGATATGGTGACCGACTCGGCCGTGCGGCGGCTGCTGTTCGAGGCGGGCGACGACGTGGAGCGGCTGATGACCCTCTGCGAGGCCGACATTACCTCGGGCAACGATGCCAAGGTCAAGCGCTATCTGAAAAATTTCGAACTGGTGCGCCGCAAGATGAAGGACCTGGAGGAGCGCGACCGCATCCGCAACTTCCAGCCGCCGATCACGGGCGAGGTCATCATGCGCACCTACGGGATCGCCCCCTGCCGCGAGATCGGCCAGATCAAGGAGGTGGTCAAGAACGCCATCCTGGACGGCGAGATTCCCAACGAATACGAGGCTGCCTATGCGCTCATGGAGCGTCTTGCCGCCGAAATGGGGCTTGTGAAGGCGGAGTAGCGGCTTCCTGGGCCGGGAGCCACGGCGCGATGCGAAAAGAAAAGAGAGCGATGCGGCTGCCGCATCGCTCTCTTCTTTGCCACTGTCGGGACGGGATTACTCCTCCTCCGCGTCCTTGAGTGCCGTATAGACGTTTACCACGTCGTCGTCCTCTTCGAGCCGCTCGATGAGCTTCTCCACCGCTTCGCGCTCTTCGCCGCCCAGCTCCTTGGTGTCGGTGGCGATGCGGATCGACTCGCCCGATACGATTTCGTAGCCGTTGTCGTCGAGCCATTTCTGGATCGCGCCGAACGACTCGTGGGGAGCCTCGACCGTGACGGTCGTCTCGTCCTCGGGAGCGAACTCATCCACGCCGAGGTCGATCATCGAAAGCTCCAGCTCCTCGGCATCGGTGCCGGCCGGCACGTGGAACTTGAAGAGGCACTTGTGCTCGAACAGGAAGGCTACGCTGCCGCTGTTGCCCAGCGTGCCGCCGCATTTGTTGAAGTGCATGCGGACGTTGGCCACCGTGCGGTTGGTGTTGTCGGTCGCCGTCTCCACCAGGAACGCCACTCCGTGAGGGCCGTATCCTTCGTAGATTACCTCCTTGTAGTCGGCCGCATCCTTCTCGGTGGCGCGTTTGATGGCGCGCTCGACATTCTCCTTGGGCATGTTCTCCGCCTTGGCGTTCTGCATCAGAATGCGCAGACGGGTGTTTCCCGACGGGTCGGGACCTCCGGCCTTGACGGCGATCTCGATCTCCTTGCCGATCTTGGTAAACGTACGGGCCATGTGTCCCCAGCGCTTCATCTTGCGCGCTTTGCGGTATTCGAAAGCTCTTCCCATAGTGGTGGTTAT
>CAMWGZ010000076.1 GCA_947173915.1 uncultured Alistipes sp. | reverse complement strand
TGAGCGAACCCTTGAGGTCGCGGTAGCCGAAGCGCACGCCGGCCGACATGTTGTCCCGGAACAAGTAGCCGACCGACGGATCGATCGTGAAGACGCTTCCGTCCAGATTGAGGTTGTCGAGCAGCAGCAGGAAGTCGGTGTTCTCGCTCGACAGCGTTCCGTAGGAGACCGTAAGCCCGAGCGAGACCTCGCCCGCATAGACGAATTTGATTTTGTTGATCTCCCGGTCGATGCGCCGTTTCATCGGCAGGAAGCGCTGTTTTGCTCCGGCCTGCTGCGCAGAGAGCGCTGCGGTTTCCGGGACTTCGGTAAGGTCGCAGAGTTCCGGCAGCTCTTCGGTGCTCAGCACCGCGAGCGTGTCGCGCGGCGCGGCCGACGGACCGGCGCTGACGGGGTGGTCCTGGGCCCGGAGTACGGAAACCGTCGATACGGCTATCAGAAAAGGTAAAATCAGTCGTTTCATCGTGTTTCCGTATTTACATGTAGAACGAGACACCCAGACCGATCGAGAGGATATTGACCTTGAAATTGATCATGCCCGAGGATTGGGTGCCGGAGTTTACCCGGTTGTGTATCTGGCGGGTGCGGGTGTAGCTGATACCCATCACGCCGACGTTTACCTCGAATGCCAGGTTGTTGGTGGCGAAGGCCACCAGTCCCGGCGAGATGCCGAGCGATCCCGTGAAGCTGGTCGAATAGGTGCCCCGCACCGGCGAGTCGGCGGCGAAACGGGCCTGTCCTCCGCCCAGCGAGAGACTCATTTCGTTGAACAGGGCGAAGCGCCTGTTCTGCCCCAGGGGGATGTACTGCCGCCAGATGACCGCTCCCGAATAGTTGTGCTGAAGCGCGTTGTAGAAATCGACTCCGATGTCGATTCCCGTATCTTCATCGCCCATGTTGATGCGCCCTCCGTCGATGCGCAGCAGCGACCGCGAATAGGTAAACCGGACTCCGACGGCCATGTTGTCGCGCAGCGCGTAGGAGAGGAATGGAGTTACCTTGAAGGTGTAGCCGTCCGAGTTGATGTCGTCGATTACCAGAAAGGTGTAGTCGTCGTTGGTGTGGGTCGAATAGGAGGCCGCGATACCGAAGACCCACTGTCCTTTGGGAACGAACCGGTTGGACAGGGAGGTCAGACCCCGCTCCGAGCGGGAGAAGGAGCGGGCGGCGGAGACGGCCCCTTCCTGCGGCGCGATGCCCGATGCCGCCTCTTCCGGACGCGTTTGCAGCGGAGAGTCGTTCCGGGCATAGGCCGGTCTTGCAGTCGGAACGACCGCCGGCCCCTCCTGGGCCGACGATCGTCCGATCGCAAAACAGAGACACAGCGAAAGTGTCAGAATGACGGTGTGTTTTCGCATGAACGGTTTCAATAGACGAATTCGATGTCGTCGAGATACAATTTACTGTCCGTGCTGCCCTCCATGTAGTCGCCGCGGTAGCTCGACGAGGCGGTTATCATGAGGTGGGTGGGCCGGTTGTCGATGTATTCGTCGTTGTAGTTGATCTCGAGCACGACCTCCTGCCACTCGTTCGGCAGCGTATCGGCCTGCCAGAGGGCGTAGCCCGTGATGGGATCTCCGCCCGGCAGGGTCTTGCTGTTGGTCTTCAGGTCGATGAACGTACTCGTATCGTTGGTATCGACGGTGTGGTAGCCCTGCCATTTACCCATGCAGACGAACAGGCTGGCCTTGTCGTTCGAGCCGACGTTGCCCTTGACCCAGAAGCGGAGTGCCTTGGGGCGCGCGTTGAAGGTAAAGGGCCGTCCCATATAGACGTCGCCTTTGGTCGTGTGGTGGATCCGTCCGAAGGAGCCGATGAAGATGTTGCCGGCGGCGATGGTGATGATGGCGCTTTTGGTCTCCATCAGGGCGCACTTGCTGCCGGTCGATCCGGGGCGGTGGTCCTCCACGGCGCTGGTCGGGATGATGTTGAAGCTCGATCCGCCCGGGTTGCCCGTGCCCCAGAAGCCGGTGTAGCCCGTGCCCATGCCGGTGCTGCCGATCGCCGACTCCTCGCAGGGGAAGGGAACCTTGCCGTTCAGGTAGGACCAGGTCTCGAAGTCGCCGTTGGGAACCTGTACGCCCGCCTCCGTCGAGAAGCTCCGGATGCTGCCCGCGGTTCCGTCCACGACGAGCTGGTACTCGTAGTCGCAGCCGGCCGCGAAGTCGGTGGCGCGGGCCGTGCTGGTAAAGTCGTCGCCGGGGGTGGCATCGATGGTCTGCCACCTTCCGAATTCGGTCGTTCCCGTCGGACGGCTCCGGTAGCGGATCTGTCGGTCGGAGGATGCCGCCGGGTCGGTAACGATCTCCTGGAAGTCGGCCGTGCCGAACCACAGGTCGCACTCGGGGCTTTTCAGGCCGGGGATCGCGATGCGGGCGGTGCCGATGCCCTGTATCGCCGCCTTGTCGGTCAGCGTGAAGTCGAGGGTCTGGATGCCGCACGGGAATTTCGAGAAGAACGTTCCGTCGAATGCGATCTTTCCGTTCGATGCGTCGGTCGCCGTGTAGCGGATGCCGTTGGCTGCCGCCTCGGGAGCTTCTGCTCCGGAGGTCAGGATCGGGAACCTCTGTCCGCCGGTCTCGACCACGATGTTGTCGAGGGCCTCGACCGAGGTCACGGAGAATGAAATCGGGTCGGTGTGGTAGCCGACGGTCGTCCCGAGGTTGAAGCCGTCGCCCGAGATCGTGGGCTGCGGGTTGAAGATGAACGGATCGTCGAAGATTTCGCCGTTCTCCTCAACCAGCACGCTGATGTCCAGGTATCCGTTCGGGGTCTTCGAGTATTTGAATGTCAGCGTGTAGAGCTTGCCCGCTTCGGGAGCCGCGATGACTCCCGTCTTCTGCACGTTGCCCAGCTCATCGCCCGATCCGTAGAATCCCCAGCTCAGGTTGCTCACACCCTCCGGCAGCAGGAAGTATCCCTGCCCGTCTTCGGTGTAGGCGAGAGTCGGGACCGAGCCGTTCTCCGCTTCGGTCTTGGAGAAGGTGTCGATCGTGCTGACATAGGTTTTGTAGCTGCTCATCTTCTCCGGCACCGTCTGGTCGAAATTGACCTGCACGCCGATGTTGGTAATGTGGCAGACGATTTCGCGGCTGAAGATCTCGTGGGGGGTGATGTGTATGTCCGCCTCGCCGTAGTAGCTTTTGTTGGTAAAGCTGGCGTTGCTCTGGTCGCCCGCCTGCACCTTGACGCGGTACTGGCCCGCGACGAGGTAGAGGTGGCTGGGCACCTCCGTCGCCGGCGTGTATTTGCGGATCAGCGTCTCCTCTCCCTCTTCGAGCTTGTAGATGCGCATCGTGCTCCGCGCCAAAGCGTCGTAGCCTTCGCTTCGGGTGGTGTTGCTGAGGCTGAGGCTCAGCTGGAGGGTGCCCATGTTTTCCGTGCCGTTCTCCTCGATGTCGCTCCGGGTGCAGGCTGCGGTCGAAAGCGCGATGCCGGCCAGAATGTATATGATGAATTTTTTCATGTCTTTTTCGGATGAGTGATTACTTGGTGGGGATGGTAACTCGGAGCTGAATCGTCGCCTCCTTCCGTCCCGAAGCGTCGGCGGCGATCAGTTTGAAGTTCACGTAGCCGCTCTTTCCGTTCACCTGCGCCAGACCGTAGATCATGGGCATGAACTCCGAAATGTCGAACGTGAGGTTCTTGTTGCCCACGACCTCGGCTCCGGTCGGGAACTTGAGCGACTGCAGCACGCCCTCCGTGCTGCCCGGATTGACCAGGTCCAGCGAGGGGGCGAGACCCACGCCGGTCAGGGTCTCCTCGTCGAGAATGTTGCTGTCGATCTCCACGTTCAGGCCGGTAAGTCCCGTCGCCGAGGTAATGTTGATGACCACGTCCAGAGCGCCTCCCTCCGGGAGAATGTGGATCTGACCGAAGTCGCTACCCTCCCACACGATGCCGGGACCTTCGTCGGAGCCGCTGCTGTGGGAGACGAGAATCGTCATCGTCGTGTAAGAGCGGCGGCCCTCCGAATCGACGGCGATGAATTTCGCGGTGTGGGTGCCCGGGAAGTCGTAGAGTCCCTTCATGCCCGCATAGTTTACCTTGACGAGCAGGCTCGAACCGCTCTCCTTTACCACGCAGTAGGTGCCCGCTGCGTTTTCTCCCGGCCAGAACGAGACGGTGTTGTTCGCATAGCCCGCTGCGGCGAGTGCCGCGAGGAATGCCTCGCTGTCCGAGTCGAAGACCGCTTCGAGCGATGCGACGGTCGAACCTGCGGCGGGTGTCACGACGGCGCTGATCATGTCCGAACAGCTTGCCACGTCGAAGTCGAAGATTTCGGTCGTGATGCGGAACGGCTGGGCTATGTCGTGGTTGTTTTCGAGGGTCAGCACCGGCGAATTTTCGTCGGAGACCTCTTCGTCGAAAATCTCTTCTTCCGTGAAGGAGTATTGAGCCGACATGACATCCACGTCGATCCGCTCGTCATAGACCCAGGTCTCGACCGTGATGCCGATCTGCACGTTGCCCTTGTCCGCATTCAGGATCTTGATGCTGATCTTGCGCCACTGGCCGGCACTCACGTTGATAAGCTCCTGCGACCAGTTTACCGGAACGTACTGGGGGGCCTCTCCTTCGGCCGCCTTGTTGTAGAGGCCCTTGAGGAGGATCCTGAGGGTGTTGTTCTCCTCCACTGCGCGGAAGAAACCCGCCTTGAGGGGCTCGCGGGTGGTTTCGGCCCGGCCGAATACCAGGGAGTTGTCCCCGATGGAGAGGGTCGTGGTAAGCTGCTGCCCGTCGTCGTCCTGCTTGAAGAGGCTGTTCAGCTCGGCGGAGATGGCGACCGTCGTCTTGATGTTGGCCAGACGGGCCGTCAGGTTGGTTACGTTGGTCTGCTGGCGCTTGATGACCGTCGCGGAGGTGTATCCGTAGTAGGCCGCGCCGTCCTCGTCCTCCCAGGCGGCATCGGCGATGCTGGCGTAGTTCGGCGACTCGGCCGTGATGGTATAGGTGTCCTGCGGCAGTTCGAGACGCTCCTGAGCCTTGATTTCGGCATAGGTGTAGCTGCCGACCTCCTGCTTCTTCGAGTTGTAGATCTTGATCAGATAGGTGTCGGGGGCCTGCGTCGCGGTGCGGGTCAGGCTCAGCGGCGTTTTGTCCGTCGAAATGATTTCGGAGTCGCTGACGACATCCAGATTCCAGTTTGCGAAACAGAGTATTCCTTTCTCCGAATCGGTCCCTCCCTGTTCGTTATCGACCGGAAGGGAGTCTTTGCCGCAGCCCGCAGCCATGAGCGCGACGGCCAGCAGCGGAAAGAGATATTTGACAAATGTCTTCATGTGTTATGTCGTTTTCTGTGATTGAATGCGTTTTCAGGCTTCGGGGTTCAGCTCCACCTCTACGGGGGCGACCTCCGTCAGGGTGTCGTCGAGAAGGATCAGCATGATCTTTTCGCCCACCTGCGAAGCGTCGATGACGATCTTGTGCCAGCTGCGGGCCGCGGTCTTGCCGATTTCGTATTCGGGAAACTCCACCTTCACTCCGTTCTGGGCCTTGCCCGCCGTGCCTTTGAGGAACAGCCGCGTCGCGGGCTTGACGAAAATCGGAGCCGAGGCCGAAGAGTTCTGCGGGAAGCTGAAGCTGTTGCCCGACTCGGTGCGGATGACGAAATTCGCGTCGGTGTAGTATTTGTTGAACCACTCGCCGCACGAGAGGCTGATCGCGGCATTCGAGAGCCCGGCCGTAATGGTCGTATGGGTTGTCTTGCGGGCGATGACTTCGAAATCGACCGTTCCCGCATAGCAGAACTTGCTCGGCCCCTCGGCTTCGGGATCGCCGTAGCTGATCGTGGCCGTGTAGGCACCGCTGTCCATGAACGGGGTATTGTAGTCGCTGAAGGCAGGGTATTCCATCAGGATTTCGGAGGTTGACGTATGCTCCTTCCCTTTGAATATCAGCTTGAAGTTCGAAACGGATGACGGGCTGTAG
>CAMWGZ010000075.1 GCA_947173915.1 uncultured Alistipes sp. | reverse complement strand
ACCTTGAAGATGTTGAAGTCGATGTTCTCCTCCTTGCAGACCTGCTCGATGATCTGCGGATCGCCGAACAGAATCGGCTCTACCAGACCCTCCTTGTAGGCGGCATATACGGCTGCGATCGTGTGCGAGTCCTGACCGTAAGCGACTGCCAGACGCTTCTTACCTTTCTTTCTTGCCTCTTCGACAATTTCACTGAGATGTTTCATCATGGGGATAAATTTTTAAGGTTTTTATTTATTAACGATTTCGTAGGTGTCGGTGGCGATGACCAGCTCCTCGTTGGTGGCGATCACGGCCACCTTGACGCGCGAATCGGGAGTCGAGAGGATCGTGTCCCGGCCGCGCAGGCCGTCGTTGGTCTTCTCGTCGAAGCGCACGCCCATGAACTCCAGGCCGCTGCATACCTCCAGCCGAGTCTCGGGCGAATTTTCGCCCACGCCGCCCGTGAAGACGATCAGATCGACACCGCCCATCTCGGCTGCGTATTCGCCGATGAACTTCTTGATGCGGCGGATATACATGTCGCGGGCCAGGATCGCGCGGGGATTGCCTTCGGCGTAGGCCTTGTCGATGTCGCGCATGTCGCTCGACACGCCCGATACGCCGAATACGCCCGACTGCTTGTTGAGCATCGAGTCGAGCTGCTCGTAGCTCATGCCCTCCTTCGCGCCGATGAAGGTCACGGCGCTGGGATCGACGTTGCCGCAGCGGGTGCCCATCATCAGGCCATCGACCGGCGAGAAGCCCATCGACGTGTCGAACGACTTGCCGTCGAGCACCGCCGTGACCGAACCGCCGTTGCCGATGTGGCAGGTGATGATCTTCGATTTTTCGAGATCCAGACCGGCCAGCTTGGCACCTTCGCGGGCGACGAACTTATGGCTCGTGCCGTGGAAGCCGTACTTGCGGATGCCGTACTTGGTGTAGTACTCGTAGGGCAGGGCGTACATGTAGTTGGTGGCGGGCAGCGTCTGGTGGAACGAGGTGTCGAACACCGCCACCTGCGGAACGCCCGGCAGCACCTTCTCGATCGAGAGGATGCCCTCCAGGTTGGCCGGGTTGTGCAGCGGGGCGATCTGGAAGAGCGAGCGGATCTTCTCCTTGGCATCCTCCGTGACCAGGCAGCTCTCGGGGAAGAACTCGCCGCCGTGCGCCACGCGGTGGCCGACGGCCTTGACTTCGTCGAGCGAACGGATCACGCCGTGCGCGGGGTCGGTCAGCGCCTCCAGCACCAGGCTGATGCCCGTCGTGTGGTCGGGAATGGGGCGGTGCAGTTCGAATTTCTCCTTGCCTTCGGGTTTGTGGGTCAGGTCGCCCTCGGGAAGACCGATGCGCTCGACCAGACCTTTGGCCAGCAGCTTGCTGGAGCCGGACTCCATGTCGATCACCTGGTATTTGATCGAGGAGCTGCCGCAGTTGAGTACTAAGATAACCATTGTCGTGAGTTTATTTTGTTAAGTTTCGTTTCGTCTTTTCCGTACAGGGCGCGTCGGCCGCCGGATACCTCGATATGCAGTCCGGCGCGCCGCCCGTTCCGACGGCGAGAAATTCGTGGATCATGCCTGCAAGGGGTGTCGTCGTTTAAAACGCGGCAAATTTAGGCAAAATTTGGTTACGGATCGTAAGATTTTCATCTATTTCTGTGATAAATTTTTCCGGTTCCGTGTTTATTTTTCGTATTTGTATCCCATTCCCTTGACGGTAACGATGTGTCCGTCGCCGATTTTCTGCCGCAACTTGCGGATGTGCACGTCGATCGTGCGGTCGCCGACCACCACTCCGCTGCCCCAGACGGCGGCGTAGATCTCCTCGCGCGAGAAGAGCCGGTCGGGGGCCGAGGCGAGCAGGGCGAGCAGGGCGAACTCCTTGCGGGGGAGTACGATCCGCTGGCCGTCGCGCAGGACCGTGTGGCTCTCGAAGTCGATCTTCAGGGGGGTGTCCTGCTCCGCGTCGATGCGCTTGAGTATGGCGCGGATGCGGCTCATCAGCACGCCCAGTTTGATCGGTTTGGCGATGTAGTCGTCGGCACCGGCTCCGAAGCCGGCGATCTGGTGGTGCTCTTCGCCGAGGGCCGAAAGGAAGACGACCATCGTGTCGCGAAGCGTCGGGTCGGCCCTCAGCGCGCGGCAGGTCTCGATGCCGTCCATCACGGGCATCATCACGTCGAGCAGGATCAGGTGGGGGCGGTGCAGCGCCGCGAGGCGCAGCCCCTCCGCGCCGTCGGAGGCGGTGTGTACCTCGTAGCCCGCCTTGAGGAGGTTGTAGCGGATGAACTCCAGGATGTCGTCTTCGTCGTCGATCAGCAGGATGCGGTGGCTCATGGGCGTGCGGGGTTTTTTGCGAAGATAGCTAAATTTTCGGCAAAACCTGTGTCGCGCCGGGAAAAATGGTTATATTTGCAAGGTTTCTATGTAATTGCGAAAAGGCAATATTAAAATTTGAGAAAGATGGCTACTGAAAATCCCAATCTCTCCGTTCCCGAGGAACGTCTCAGCGCCGCTGAGGATGTGCAGAATATCTCCGAATCCGTTGCGAAAGAGGCGGCGGATGCCGCATCGTCGGATCCCGAATCCGCCGGGGCGGAAACGACCGCGGCGGCGGTGGATTTCGCCGATGAGGATGCTGCGCTGGATGCCCGCAACGCGGGGCTGGAGCTGGGCGAGGAGTCTGCCGAGGAGGAGTGTGCCGCCGGGCGGAGCGCCGGGGAGGAGTTGAACGGCAAGTCCAAGGAGGAGCTGCTCTCGATTTTCGCCCGGATGCTTGCCGAACGTCCCGTGCAGACGCTGCGCGGGGAGGTCGAGGCGCTCAAGATAGCCTTTTACAAACTGCGTCGCGCGGAGACCGAAGCGGCGCGCCGCGCCGTGCCGCAGGGCGACGGCGAAGGTGTTGGGACGGATTCCGGGGTCGATGCCTCGGAGTTGCGTTTCAAGGACCTTTTCCGCGAGTACCGCCGCCTGCGCGATGAGTTCATCGGGGCGCAGGATGCGCTCAAGGAGGAGAACCTGCGGGCGAAGCTCGCCGTCGTGGAGGAGCTCAAGGAGCTGACCGCCTCCGACGAGACGCTCGACCACACCTTCGAGAAGTTCCGCGAGTTGCAGCGCCGCTGGAAGGAGATCGGGGCGGTGCCGCAGCAGCATGTGAAGGATCTGTGGGAGAACTACAACCTGCAGGTCGAGAAGTTCTACGACTTCGTGAAGATCAACAAGGAGCTGCGCGATCTGGACCTGAAGAAGAACTGCGAATGCAAGGAGGCGCTGTGCCGTGCGGCCGAGGCGCTGGAGGAGGAGACCTCGGTGGTCGAGGCCTTCCGCAAGTTGCAGAAGCTGCACGACCAGTGGCGGGAGACGGGACCTGTCTCCAATGAATATAAAGAGGTGTTGTGGGAGCGGTTCAAGGAGGCTTCGAGCCGGATCAACCGCAGACACCAGGAGTATTTCGAGGGCATCAAGCGGGAGCAGCAGCACAACCTGGAGCTTAAGAGCGCCCTCTGCGTCAAGGCGGAGGCGCTGCTGGAGCGGGTGCCCGCGACACGTCGCGACTGGAACAAGGCCAGCGAGACGCTTTTCGAGATTCAGAAGGAGTGGAAGACCGTCGGGTTCGCACCCAAGAAGGACAACAACGCCATCTACGAGCGGTTCCGGAATGCTTGCGACCGCTTCTTCGAGGCCAAGCGTGCGTTTTACGCCGGCCTCAAGGGGGAGATGGAGGAGAACCTGCGGCGCAAGACCGAACTCTGCGAGGCGGCCGAGGCGCTGCGCGGGAGCGAGGAGTGGAAGAAGGCCACCGACGAGCTGATCGCCCTGCAGGCGCAGTGGAAGCAGACGGGAGCCGTGTCGCGCCGCTATTCCGATCAGATCTGGAAGCGGTTCCGTGCGGCCTGCGATGCTTTCTTCGAGCGAAAGGCCGCCCATTTCGCCGAGGTCGATGGCCGCTACGGCGAGAACCTCGGCCGCAAGGAGGCGCTGCTCGAAGAGATGGCCGCCGCCGACATCGAGGCGGGCGGTTTCGAGGCGATCAAGGAGTTCCAGCGCCGCTGGAGCGAGATCGGTTTCGTGCCCATCAAGCGCAAGGAGGCGCTCCAGAAGAGATACAAGGAGCTTGTCGATAAAATGTTCGAGACGCTCCGGGGAACGCAGCGCGACCGCTCGATGGGCCGTTTCCGCGAGAAGGTTTCGACGCTCAAGGCTTCGGGCGAGAAGCGGCTGCGCACGGAGCGCGACAGACTCGCCGGCCGCGTGCGCCAGCTCGAACAGGAGATCGCCCTGCTGGAGAACAACGTGGGCTTCTTCTCCCGCTCGAAAAACGCCGAGGCGATGGTGGCCGAGGTAAGGAACAAGATCGAACGGGCGCGCGAAGAGCTGCGCGCCACGATCGAGAAGGTGCGGATCATTGACCGCGAAAACCGCGAGTAGTTCCGCCGACCGGAGGCTGTCGTTCAGCCTCCGGTCGCGGTTCGGTACCTCGGCGGCCGAAACCGTGTGCGGGCGCGGATGAGGCTTCTCCGGCACTGCGGGGCAAGGCCCGCAGATAAGGGGGCCGCGCGTTCGAAGCCGATACGGACAAATGGAATGAAACATTCACAGCATACGAAAAAACATACGATAATGAAACTCAGCAAACCCAAGTACATCTTCGTTACCGGCGGCGTGGCTTCGTCGCTCGGCAAAGGCATCATCTCCGCGTCGATCGCGCGGCTGTTGCAGGCGCGCGGCTACTCGGTTACGATCCAGAAGCTCGACCCCTACATCAACATCGACCCCGGAACGCTCAACCCCTACGAGCACGGCGAGTGCTACGTGACCGAGGACGGTGCGGAGACCGACCTCGACCTGGGCCACTACGAGCGCTTCGCCTCGATCACGACCAGCCACGCCAACAACGTGACCACGGGCAAGATCTACCAGTGCGTGATCGACAAGGAGCGCAAGGGCGAATACCTGGGCAAGACCGTGCAGGTCATCCCCCATATTACCGACGAGATCAAGCGCAGCATCCAGCTGCTGGCCCAGCGCAAGGAGTTCGACGTGATCATTACCGAGATCGGCGGCACGGTGGGCGACATCGAGTCGCTGCCCTTCATCGAGTCGGTGCGCCAGCTGCGCTACCAGCTCGGCGCACGCAACACGGCGCTGGTCCACCTGACGCTCATTCCCTACCTGGCCGCCTCGGGCGAGCTGAAGACCAAACCGACGCAGCACTCGGTCAAGACGCTGCTCGAGAACGGTCTGCAGCCCGATATTCTGGTGCTGCGCACCGAGCATCCGCTCTCGTCGGACCTCAAGCGCAAGGTGGCGCTCTTCTGCAACGTCGATCCCAACGCCGTGATGGAATCGATCGACGTGCCGACGATCTACGAGGTGCCGCTGGTCATGCACCGGCAGCATCTCGACGAGGTGGTGCTCGACAAGCTCGACCTGCCCTCCGAGCAGGAGCCCGACCTGAGCACGCTGCAGGCGTTCGTCGATAAGGTAAAGCATCCGAGCCGCACGATCGACATGGCGCTGGTGGGCAAATACACCGAACTGCCCGATGCCTACAAGTCGATCTGCGAGTCGTTCATCCATGCCGGTGCGGCCAACGACTGCAAGGTCAAGCTCCACTACGTCAATTCGGAGAAGCTCGACCGCGAGAATGTGGCCGAACAGCTCGGCCGGATGGCGGGTATTCTGGTGGCACCCGGATTCGGCAACCGCGGCATCGAGGGCAAGATCGAGGCGGTGCGCTTCGCCCGTACGCAGGGCATTCCCTTCCTGGGCATCTGTCTGGGCATGCAGTGCGCCGTCATCGAGTTCGCACGCAACGTGCTGGGGATCGAGGATGCCACCTCGGCCGAGATGGATCCCACGACCAAGCATCCGGTAATCGACCTGATGGAGGAGCAGAAGGGCGTGACGGCCAAGGGCGGCACGATGCGTCTGGGAGCCTATCCCTGT
>CAMWGZ010000074.1 GCA_947173915.1 uncultured Alistipes sp. | reverse complement strand
GCTCAGTAGTGGTTTGACGATGCAAAAGTAGAATTTTATTTTTCAACTGCAAAGAAAAATCGAAAAAAAATTCATACTTTTGTTTTCGTCCCCGGCGGAGGGGAGTGAAGCATATTGTGAAAAGTAATAATAAATCAGTGAATTATGGGTGGTATTAAATTCCGTCTTATCGTCATGAATTTTCTCCAGTATGCTGTCTGGGGTTCGTGGCTCATCTCGCTCGGGGCCTATCTCGGTTCGGGGCTGCACTTCTCCGGCCTGCAGATCGGCAGCTTTTTCGCCACGATGGGCATCGCGTCGCTCTTCATGCCGGCCGTCATGGGAATCATCGCCGACCGCTGGATTCCGGCGCAGAAGCTGCTGGGAATCTGCCATCTGCTGAGCGGTGCGCTGCTCGTCGCCGCTGCCGCGCAGACCGCCTACGGGCCGCTGTACGCCTGCATGCTGCTGAGCGTCATGTTCTACATGCCGACCATCGCGCTCTCCAATTCGGTGGCCTACAACGCGCTCGACCAGGCTCATCTCGAAGCCGTGAAGCACTTTCCGCCCATCCGCGTGTGGGGTACCGTCGGCTTCATCGCCGCCATGTGGTTCGTCGATCTGATGCGGATCGGCGGAGTGCCCGTCAAGCAGACCTGCTGGCAGCTCTACGTGGCGGCCCTGCTGTCGGCCGTGCTGGCCGTCTATTCGTTCACGCTGCCTGCATGCCCCGTCTCCCGCGCGCAGCAGCGGCAGTCGTGGATCGACACGCTGGGACTGCGCGCCTTCGCGCTTTTCAAGCAGAAGCGGATGGCGATCTTCTTCGTCTTCTCGATGCTGCTGGGCGCGGCGCTTCAGATCACCAACGCTTTCGGCGACAGCTACATTCAGAGCTTCGGCTCGATGCCCCGGTATGCCGACTCGCTCATCGTCCGCCATTCGGTCATCCTGCTCTCCCTCTCGCAGATGTCCGAGACGCTGTGCATTCTGCTCATTCCCTTCTTCCTGCGCCGCTTCGGCATCAAGCGGGTCATGCTGATCTCGATGCTGGCCTGGGTGCTTCGTTTCGGTTTCTTCGGCATCGGCAATCCCGGCTCGGGTGCTGCGTTCCTGATCCTCTCGATGGTCGTTTACGGCGTGGCGTTCGACTTCTTCAATATTTCGGGCTCGCTCTTCGTCGAGCAGGAGACCGGACGCGAGATCCGCTCCTCGGCTCAGGGCGTGTTCATGATCATGACCAACGGCTTCGGTGCCTTCTTCGGCTCGTATGCCGCCGGTGCGGTGGTCGATGCCTTCGGGTGGCCCGACTCGTGGTACGTGTTCGCCGGCTATGCGCTGACGATCGCCGTCGTCTTCGCCCTGGTGTTCCGCTACAAGCACGATCCCGCGCGGATCGGGGCGGTAAGCCACTGACGATCCGTCCGATGTTATGCAAAACGCCTCCGGGAACCCTTTCCCGGAGGCGTTTTTTTCGTGGGCCGCAGCCACTCAGCGCATCAGCAGCGAGCTGTCGCCGTAGCTCAGGAAGCGGAAGTCGTGGGCGAGCGCGTAGTCGTAGATGCGTGTCCAGTCGTCGCCGACGTAGGCCGAGACCAGCAGCAGCAGCGTCGATTTGGGCTGGTGGAAATTGGTGATGATGTTGCGCACGATGCGGAAGCGGTAGCCCAGCGGCGTGATCATGATCTGCGTCGAGGCCTTCAGCTTCTCGATCCCCTCGCGCTCCATGTACTCCAGCAGCGCCCGCAGGGCCTCCTCGCCGGTAAAGTCCTCCGGCAGGTCGTACAGCTCCCACTGGCCGACCGCCCGTTCCGCGTCGGGGCTTCCCGACCGGCGGATCCGCCACCCCAGCGCCGCGAGCGATTCGAGCGTGCGCACCGACGTGGTGCCTACGGCTACGATCGCATCCTTTTTCTGCAGCAGACGCTCGATGCTCGTGCGGCGGATCTCGAAATGCTCGGTGTGCATCGGATGTGCGGCGGCATCCTGCGTCTTGACCGGCAGGAAGGTGCCCGCACCGACGTGGAGCGTGACCTCCTCGAACGAGAAGCCCTGCGCCTCCATCCGCGCGATCAGCTCGGGCGTGAAGTGCAGCCCGGCTGTCGGGGCCGCCACCGAACCTTCGAATTTCGAATAGACGGTCTGGTAGCGCGTGTTGTCGATCTCGTCGCTTTCGCGGTTCAGGTAGGGGGGGATGGGAATCCGTCCCAGCTGCTCCAGCAGCTCTCCGAACGAAAGGTCGGCCCCCCACTCGAATCGCACGGTCTGCTCCCGGCCCCCCTTGCCCTCGCGCCAGGCGAGAAGCCGCTCGGTGGCTCCGCCCCACTCGAAGTCGATCTGCAAGGGGCCCTCCTTCCACTTCTTCAGGTTGCCGACGATGCAGCTCCAGCGGCACGTGCCCCGCACGGCGAAGGCCCGTTCGTAGTCAGCCGGGGTGTGCGGTTCGAGGCAGAAGACCTCGACGCGCGCTCCGGAGGGTTTGTGCATGATGATGCGGGCGCGGATGACGCGGGTGTTGTTGAAGACCAGCAGCGACCCCTGGGGCAGTATCTCGCCGATGTCGCGAAAATGCCGCTCGGCGATCTCGCCCTGCCGATAGACGAGCAGTTTGGATGCGGAGCGTTCTTCGAGGGGAAATTTGGCGATCCGCTCGTCGGGCAGTGGGTAGTCGAAGCGGTCGATGTCGATGTGTCTCTCCATTTTCGAATTTTAATGGAGGCAAAATTAACAAAAATCCCTATCTTTGCGAAAATAAAAACTTCGGTCGGAGAACGGCTGGGGTCCGTCGTCGCTCGGATGAGTCCGATGCCGCCGGGCGGACCGGCGCTCTTCGCCTGTGGAATCGTTGAAAACCATGAAAACCGATTTTCTGGTCATCGGGTCCGGTGCCGCCGGACTCAGTTTCGCGCTGAAGGCCGCCGCGCACGGGACGGTGACGCTGGTTACCAAGGGCCGGCTCGAGGAGAGCAACACCAACCATGCGCAGGGGGGGATCTGTTCGGTTACCTACGCTCCCGATTCGTTCGAGAAACATATCGAGGATACGCTCACGTGCGGTGCCGGCAAGTGCGACCCCCGGGCCGTCGAGCTGGTCGTGCGGCGCGCCCCCGAGCTGATCCGCGACCTGATCGGGTGGGGTACCCGCTTCGACAAGACTCCCGACGGCCGCTTCGAACTCAACCGCGAGGGGGGCCACTCCGAGCACCGCATCCTCCACCACGAGGACCTCACGGGCGCGGAGATCGAACGGGCGCTGATCGAGTCGGTGCGCAAGCACCCCCGCATCACGGTTCTGGAGCACCATTTCGCCATCGACCTGCTGACGCAGCACCATCTGGGCGAGTTCATCACGCGTCACACGCGCGGGCTGGCCTGCTTCGGTGCCTACGTCCTGAACCTCGCGACCAACGAGATCGAGACCCTGCGGGCGAAGTTCACGGTCGTCGCGGCGGGCGGCTGCGGCAACATCTACTCCTCGACCACCAACCCGAGCGTCGCCACGGGCGACGGCATCGCCATGTGCCACCGCGCCAAGGCCCGGATCGCGAACATGGAGTTCATCCAGTTCCATCCCACCTCGCTCTACAACCCCGCCGAGAAGCCCAACTTCCTCATCACGGAGGCGATGCGCGGCTTCGGCGCCATTCTGCGGCTGCAAAACGGCGAGGAGTTCATGGACCGCTACCACCCGATGAAGTCGCTCGCCCCGCGCGACGTGACGGCTCGGGCCATCTACACGGAAATGACCCGCCGGGGCGAAGATTTCGTCTATCTGGACGTGCGCCACAAGGATCCCGACGACATCCGCCGCCACTTCCCCAACATCTACGAGAAGTGCCTCTCGATCGGCATCGACATCACGCGCGACCTGATCCCCGTCACGCCGGCGGCCCACTACTGCTGCGGCGGTGTGGCGGTCGATCTCAACGGCGAGACCTCCGTGCGGCGGCTCTATGCCCTGGGCGAGACCTCCTGCACGGGGCTGCACGGAGCCAACCGACTGGCATCCAACTCGCTGATAGAGGCGGTCGTCTATGCCGACCAGGCTGCGCGCCATGCCGTCGCGCAGCTCGGCTCGGTCCATATCCAGGAGGGAATTCCCGACTGGGATTTCGAGGGGACGCAGCACACCGAGGAGATGCTGATGATCATCCAGTCGAAGCGCGAGATGCAGGCCATCATGTCCAACTACGTCGGCATCGTGCGGTCGAACCTCTCGCTCGAGCGGGCCATCCGCCGCCTGTCGATCCTCTACGAGGAGACCGAGGAACTGTACAATAAGACCAAGCCCAACCGCGAGTTGTGCGAGCTGCGCAACATGATCGCCGTCGCCTACCTGGTCATCAAGCAGGGGGCGGCGCTGCACGAGTCGGTCGGCTGCCACTATAATTCGGACTATCCGAAAGTCGCCAAACAAAACAGTTAGCTACGCAAGAAACATGACCTTACAGGAAGAGATTACCCGCCGGCGGACCTTTGCCGTTATCGCCCATCCCGATGCCGGCAAGACGACGCTTACCGAGAAACTGCTCCTTTTCGGCGGTGCCATCCACGTCGCCGGAGCCGTCAAGAGCAACAAAATCAAGAAAGGAGCCACCTCCGACTTCATGGAGATCGAACGCCAGCGCGGCATTTCGGTCGCCACGTCGGTAATGGGTTTCGAATACCGGGACTGCAAGATCAACATTCTCGATACGCCCGGCCATGAGGACTTCGCCGAGGATACCTACCGCACGCTGACGGCCGTCGATTCGGTCATCATCGTCATCGACGGCGCCAAGGGCGTCGAGGCGCAGACCCGCAAGCTGATGGATGTCTGCCGCATGCGCCGCACGCCGGTCATCGTCTTCATCAACAAGCTGGACCGCCCCTGCAAGGATCCGTTCGATCTGTTGGACGAGGTGGAGCGCGAGCTCCGCATCCGGGTCCGCCCGCTGTCGTTCCCCATTTCGAGCGGCGACAGCTTCAAGGGGGTCTATAATATCTACGAGAAGAATATCTCGCTCTTCACGAGCGACGAACGGCAGACGGCCGATGCCTCGACCGTCGAGATCGACGACCTGGCCTCGTCGGAGCTGGACCGCTACATTTCGGAGCGCTATGCCCGCCAGCTGCGCGAGGATGTCGAGCTGGTCGAGGGGGTGTACGATCCGTTCGACCGCGAAGCCTACCTGCGGGCTGAGACCGCACCGGTCTTCTTCGGTTCGGCTGTCAATAATTTCGGTGTGCGGGAGCTGCTCGAATGCTTCATCCGCATCGCCCCGTCGCCCCGTCCCGCACCCACGGAGACCCGCACGGTCGAGCCGGCGGAGGGGAAGATGACGGGCTTCGTCTTCAAGATCCACGCCAACATGGACCCCAACCACCGCGACCGCATCGCCTTCCTGAAGATCTGCTCCGGCGTGTTCGAGCGCAACAAGAACTACCTGCATGTGCGTTCGGGCAAGCAGATGAAGTTCTCGTCGCCGACGGCTTTCATGGCCGAGAAGAAGTCGATCATCGACCAGGCCTATCCGGGCGACATCGTCGGTCTGCACGATACGGGCAACTTCAAGATCGGAGACACCTTTACCGAGGGCGAGAAGCTCAAGTTCACGGGCATCCCCTCGTTCGCGCCCGAGCAGTTCCGCTACATCGAGAATGCCGACCCGCTGAAGTTCAAGCAGCTGGCCAAAGGCATCGACCAACTTATGGACGAAGGTGTGGCGCAGCTCTTCACCTCGTCGCTCAACGGACGCAAGATCATCGGCACGGTGGGTGCGCTGCAGTTCGAGGTGATCCAGTACCGCCTGGAGCACGAGTACAACGCCTCGTGCCGCTGGGAACCCATCTCGATCCACAAGGCCTGCTGGATCGAGAGCGACAACGCCGCGCAGCTGGCCGACTTCAAGCGCCGCAAGCATACCAACATGGCCGTCGACAAACACGGCCGCGACGTCTTCCTGGCCGACACGAGCTATGCCCTGGCTCTGGCGCAGGAA
>CAMWGZ010000073.1 GCA_947173915.1 uncultured Alistipes sp. | reverse complement strand
TGCCGGGACGGGGGAGGGCGGCTACACGATCGTCTGCACCTACCCCGAGGCGCTCGCCGAGCGGGTGGCCGATCCCGATGCGATGCGCCGCCGCACGGTGCGGATCGGCGTGGGCGACCGCCTTGCGCCCGATGAGCTGGAGCAGCGTCTGGTCGAACTGGGCTTCTCCCGCGTGGATTTCGTCTATGAGCCGGGGCAGTATTCGATCCGGGGCGGCATCTTCGACCTCTTCTCCTTTTCGGAGAGCAAGCCCTTCCGGCTCGACTTCTTCGGCGATACGGTCGATTCGATCCGCCGGTTCGAGATTTCGAGCCAGCTCTCCTCCGAGCGGCTCGACCGGGTGGAGGTGGTGCCCAACCTGAACGGATTCGCCGAGGAGCGCATCACGCTGCCCGCGTTCGCCGGCGAGGACGGTCTCTTCTGGTTCTTCGATCCCGACTATTCCCTGCGGCGCGTCAATGACCTGCGTCGCAAGGCGCTCGCCGAGATGGAGGAGCCGGCCGAGATCGACCGCTACCTAGCCAGCCGCAACACGCTGCTGCGCGACCTGGAGGGGATGCGCCTCATCTCGCTGCGCGACAGCCTCCGGGAGCGTCCGGCCGACGGGACGGTGCTGTTCCGGACGGCTCCCCAGCCCAAGTTCAACAAGAACTTCGAACTGCTGGCCGACGACATGACTTCGATGGCCCAGAGGGGCTACAAGACCTTCGTTCTCTCGGAAAACAGGGCGCAGCTGGAGCGGCTGGAGAACATCTTCTACCAGTCGGGCCACAGGGCGGTGCGGATCGAGCCGCTGGCGCTGACACTCCACGAAGGGTTCGTCGATCACGACCTGAAGTGCTGTTTCTATACCGACCACCAGATCTTCGACCGCTACCAGCGCTACCGCATCAACGGGGAGATCCGGCGCGACGAGCAGATGACCGTCGCGGAGTTGAACCAGCTGCGTCCGGGCGACTACGTGGTTCACATCGATCACGGCGTGGGGCGTTTCGGGGGGCTGGTCA
This sequence comes from uncultured Alistipes sp., assembly GCA_947173915.1. Classification (GTDB taxonomy): domain Bacteria; phylum Bacteroidota; class Bacteroidia; order Bacteroidales; family Rikenellaceae; genus Alistipes. Next base: position 5,364 of record CAMWGZ010000073.1, on the reverse strand, counting down.
AGATCAACGAGAACGGCAAGGTGCACGAAGCGATCAAGCTCGTCTATAAGGACAACGACGTACTCTTCGTGCATGTCCACGCGCTCCACCGCATTTCGCGCTACAAGAGCGGCGAGGGGGAGCCGCCGAAGATCTACAAGCTGGGCAACGGTGCCTGGCAGAAGCTCAAGACGGCGACCAAGAAGGCCGTCAAGGACATTTCGCGCGAGCTGATCGCGCTCTACGCCAAGCGCAAGGCGAGCAAGGGGTTCGCCTTCTCGCCCGACGGCTACCTGCAGCAGCAGCTCGAAGCCTCGTTCATGTGGGAGGACACGCCCGATCAGCAGAGTGCGACGCAGGCCGTCAAGCGCGACATGGAGTCCGACGAGCCGATGGACCGCCTGGTCTGCGGCGACGTGGGCTTCGGCAAGACCGAGGTGGCGATCCGCGCGGCGTTCAAGGCCGCGACCGACGGCAAGCAGGTGGCGGTGCTGGTGCCGACCACGATCCTCGCCCTGCAGCACTACCGCTCCTTCATGCAGCGGCTGCGGGATTTTCCCGTCAAGGTGGAGTACCTCAACCGGACCAAGTCGTCGAAGGAGACGGCCCGCATCCTCGCGGAGCTGGCCGAGGGGCGCATCGACATTCTGATCGGCACCCACAGGATCCTGGGCAAGCAGGTGCGCTTCCACGACCTGGGGCTGCTCATCATCGACGAGGAGCAGAAGTTCGGCGTGGCGGCCAAGGAGAAGCTCACGCAGCTGAGCGTGAGCGTCGATACGCTGACCCTCACGGCCACACCCATTCCCCGGACCCTGCAATTCTCGCTCATGGGGTCGCGCGACCTGTCGGTCATCGCCACGCCGCCGCCCAACCGCCAGCCGATCGTTACCGAGTCGCACACCTTCTCGGAGGAGCTGGTGCGCGACGCGGTCAATGCCGAGCTGGCGCGCGGCGGGCAGGTCTATTACGTCCACAACCGGGTCGATGACCTGAGCACGCTGCAGGGGATGGTTACCCGCCTCTGCCCCGGCGCGCGCGTGGCGACCGGCCACGGCAAGATGCCGGCCGAGCAGCTCGAAAAGCTCATCATGGACTTCATCTTCGGGGAGTTCGACGTGCTGATCTCCACCACGATCGTCGAGAACGGCATCGACGTTCCCAACGCCAATACGATCATCATCGACGATGCGCAGAACTACGGCCTGAGCGACCTGCACCAGCTGCGCGGCCGCGTGGGGCGCGGCAGCCAGCGGGGCTACTGCTACCTGCTCTCGCCCGGCGACGAGCTGCTGACCTCCGATGCCCGGAGGCGGCTGCGGGCCATCGAGGAGTTCTCCGACCTCGGCTCGGGCTTCAACATCGCCATGCAGGACCTCGACATCCGGGGTGCGGGCAACCTGCTGGGGGCCGAGCAGAGCGGATTCATTGCCGACATCGGCTTCGAGACCTACCAGAAGATCATGCAGGAGGCCATCGCCGAGCTGCGGGCCGAGGGGCTGGAGATGCCCGGCATGGGCGATGCCGAGCAGGGCGTGATGGACAAGATGAGCTACATCTCGGACAGCGTGATCGAGATCGACCTGGAGGCCGAACTGCCCGACTCCTATGTCCGGCAGCCGGCCGAGAAGCTGCGTCTGTACCGCGAGCTGGATGCCACGCGCGACGAGGCGGGGCTGGAAGCTTTCGCCGCCAAGTTGGTCGATCGCTTCGGTCCGCTGCCCCCGGCGGCCGTCCAGCTGCTCGACGCGGTGCGCCTGCGCCGGGAGGCGGTGCGCCTGGGCATGGAGCGCGTGAAGGTCAAGAACGGACTGATGATCGTGCAGTTCGTGGGCGACGACCGTTCGCCCTACTACAAGAGCGAGGTCTTCATGGAGCTGCTGCGCAAGGTGACGCAGCGTCCCGACCGCTTCGTGCTCAAGCAGCACAATAATCGGCTGGCGATGACCGTTAGAGGTGTCGGAAACGTTTCGGAGGCGTGCCGGACGCTCCGGGAACTGTAAACGAGGGAGGAATTGCATGGAACATCTGACCATCGACATGGGGAATACGCGCGTCAAGTATGCCGTCTTCGATCGCGGGGAGCTTGTCGCGGAGGCGTGCGTGGAGCGCTTCGGGGAGCCGGAGCTGGATGCGCTGCTCGCCGCCCGTCCGGCGATCGGCCGTTCGATCGTCTGCTCGACGCGCGGGGCGGTGGAGCAGACCGTGGAGCTGCTCCGCAGCCGCATCGGACACTGCCTGCGGCTTTCGCCGGAGCTGCCCCTGCCTCTGGAAAACGACTACGCCACCCCCCGGACGCTGGGCGAGGACCGGCTGGCGGCGGCGGTGGGGGCGGCGGCGCTCTACCCGGGGCGCGACCTGCTCGTGATCGACTTCGGCACGGCGATCACGATCGACCGCATCGACGCTCCGGGAGTATTTCGGGGCGGTAATATCTCGCCCGGCGTGGCGATGCGCTTCCAGGCGCTGCACGAGCGCACGGCGGCGCTTCCGCTGTGCGGGGCGGACGACGAGGGGCCGCTGCTGGGGCGCACAACCGAGCAGGCCATCCGGTGCGGCGTGATGAACGGAATCGCTTTCGAGATCGAAGGATACATCGCCCGCATGTCCGGGGCCGCCTCCCCGCGCGTCATTATTTTTACCGGCGGAGACGCAAAATTCTTTGTGAAACGAATTAAAAATACGATATTTGCACATCGTGATTTGGTCTTTCGGGGCCTGAACCGAATTTTAGAGTATAATGCAAGTGAAGAAAGCCGTAGTTAAAATGGCCCTCTTATCGGCTGTCGTCCTGCCTGTTGCCGTGTGGGGACAGTCGAGCAGTATCAATGCCTTCTCGCCCTATTCCATGTACGGACTGGGCGAGCTGCATACCCCCGGAACGCTCCAGTCCCGTTCGATGGGCGGCGTGGGCGTGGCGATGCGCCACACGGGGGTGGTCAATCTGCTCAACCCTGCGGCTTACAGCGCCGTGCGTCCGCACTCTTTTCTGATCGATTTCGGAGTGGAGGGACAGAACTTCTACGACGCGCAGAAATACGGTGACCGGACGCTGCGGAACAGCTATAATTCGATCAACTTCCGCGATATCGCCTTCCAGCTGCCGCTGGCCAAGCGCTTGGGGCTGGGCTTCAGCCTGACACCTTACAGCAGCGTCGGCTACCGGATGAAGCAGGATGTCGAGGACGACCAGATCTGGGGCAATATCGGCCGGGTCCAGTACCAGTGGGAGGGCGACGGCGACGTGACGGAGGTCAAGCTCGGCCTGGGCTGGGAGGTCTTCAAGAACTTCTCGATCGGCGCGGCGGCCAAATACTATTGGGGCGACATACAGCGCACCTACCGCACGGCCGTCCTGGAAAACATTACGGGCGGCGGCCTCATTACCGACGCGACGGGCGTGGAGACCTACAGCATCTCCCGCTTCCAGGCCCAGGTGGGCATCCAGTGGTCGCCGATCAACAACCGCCAGCGCAACCTGACCGTCGGCGCAGCCTACGACATAGGCGGCGACCTCTCGCCCGAAGTCAATACGACGGTAAAGACCGGCGACGTGTTCACTTCGGTGGCCGGCGACGATACGAAACGGCTCGGTCTGAAGCTGCCGCAGCAGGTCACGGCGGGTGTCTATTACCAGACCATGCGCGTGGCGCTCGGTGCCGACTACACCTATTGCGACTGGCGCAGCGGCAACTCCCGGCTGGTGGAGCGCTCCGCCGCCGGATTCGACGTGACCTACCGCAACACCCATTCGGTCAAACTCGGTGTCGAATATACCCCGAACCGTAACGACGTGCGCAACTTCCTGAAACGCTGGTCCTACCGGGCCGGTGTGCGTTACGGCAACTACGCTCAGTCTTTCGGCGGGGTCGGGGTCGATGAGTACGCCGTGACGCTGGGCATCGGGATTCCGCTGCGGTCGCTGGGCAGCGTGCTGGGGGCTTCGTCGGTCAATCTGGGTGTCGAGGTGGGCCGCCGGGGCGGTTTCGACCGCATCAACGAGCAGATCGGCATGGTGCGCCAGACCTATTTCAAATTCGCAGTGGGCGTGACCCTCTTCGGCGACTACTGGTTCGTGCGTCCGAAGTACGACTGATGCGAAAACGAGAGAGCAAATCATTAATATTAGAAAAATACCAAAAGATGAATCGAGTGAAGATTTTGCTGTCGGCGGCGATGGCTTACGTCGCAACGGCCGCGACGGCTCAGGATTTCAGCGATCCCCGTTATGCGCCCTGGGGCGATACGCCGGAGCTTCGTAAGGAGAACATTTTGACGAGCAACCTGCTCAAGGAGGCGGTAGCCGCCCGCGACTACGATGCGGCGGCCGGCTATTTCCGCACGCTGGCCGAGCAGGCCCCTACGGCCTCGGAGGCCACCTTCATCCGGGGCGCTCAGGTCTATTCGGGTAAGGTACAGCGTGCCAAGAGTCTGGAGGAGAAGCAGGTAATGCTCGATTCGCTGATGACGATCTACGACCTGCGCGTGCAGTATTTCCCCAACAGCCGCAACTACGGCAAGGCCTATGTGCTCGACCGCAAGGCCCGCGAGTACCTGCTCTTCAACCCCGGCGACCGCGAGGGCGTGCGCCGCATGTACGAGGAGGCGATCGAGGCGGGCATGGCCAGCAACTACAAGGATCTGAAGGATGTGGCCCTGATCTACTTCAAGAACCTCTGCGATGACTATGCCGCCGGCGAGGTCTATCCCGACGTGGTGCTGGCTCAGTACGAGCGCCTGGCTCCCGCCTTCGACAGCGAGGATGCCGCCGCACAGGAGAGCCGCAAGCAGTTCGATGCCTGCTTCGCTTCGAGCGGTGCGGCCAACTGCGAGAATCTGGAGAAGCTGTTCCGTCCGCGCATCGAAGCGGATCCCGACAATACCGATCTGCTGCGTCAGACCGTCGGACTGATGTCGCGCTCGAAGTGCGATTCGCCCTACTTCCTGCAGATCGCCGAAAAATATTACGCCCTGGATCCTTCGGCTCAGACGGCGATGATGCTGGCGCAGGGCTTCCAGGAGGCCGGCGACTATGCCAAGGCTGCGACCTACCTGCGCGAGGCGATCGGCGTGGAGCCGGATACCGAGCAGAAGGGTGCCCTGCTGGTGCGTCTGAGCATGGTCGAGCTGGCGGCAGGACACGCCGTAGCCGCCGCTTCGGCCGCTTCGGAGGCCCGGAGCCTGAATCCGGAAAACGGACGGGCCTATTTCTGTCTGGCCCAGGCCTATGCCGCCTCGTCCGGTTCGTGTCAGGGACTGGATGCCCAGGCGATCTTCTGGGTGGCTTACGATACGATGGCCCAGGCGGCGAACCTGCTGGCCGACGATCCCGACTACGGCAACATGGCCCGCGAGGCGCTGGCCAACTACCGCCGTGGATTCCCC
>CAMWGZ010000072.1 GCA_947173915.1 uncultured Alistipes sp. | reverse complement strand
GGTATCGCGGCCGAGCAGCAGTTCGTAGCAGAGGAAGAAAGCGATCAGGCAGCCTCCCGCTTTCAGGACATGGAGCAGCAACGCAGACATAAGCGGACTATTTTTCGGTTTGACTCTCGATGCGGCGGATCAGTTCGCGCAACTCGTCCAGCGAAATCTCCTCCTCCTCGACCAGCGAGGAGACGGCCCCCAGATAGGAGTTGCCGAAATATTTGTCCACCACCTTGCGGAGCGTCCGGCGACCGCACTCCTCCCGCCCGACAAGCGGGTAATAACGATAGGTGCTTCCGTAATCCTCGTGTCCGACATAGCCTTTCGCCTCCAGCGAACGGACCATCGTCGATAGGGTGTTGAAATGGGGTTTCGGCTCGGGCCAGAGCGCCACCAGTTCGCGGACGAACAGCGGTCCCCGCTCCCAGAAACAGCGCATCAGCTCCTCTTCCTTGGGTGTCAGCTTTTCCATGACGATACGATTACAAACAAAAACGAAACAATCGGTTTCGAAGGTTGTGAAGATCCTTCGCAACAAAGATAACTAAATTTTACTCACAATCAACTAAAAAATATAGTTAAATAAAACATCATCAGAACACACTAATTACAACACAATTAGAATAAAAGAAAAAATCTACCAGCCTCCGACCATCCATCCATCCATCCGCCCGCCCCGCAAAAAGAAACGGCGTTCCGCCCCTTTCGGGAGACGGAACGCCGCAGCGGGCAGCCATGCGCAGCGACTATTCGGCCGAATAGTCGGCGAGCTTCTGCTCGTAGATCTTCTTGAACTGCTCGTACTCGAAGTCGGAGTTCAGCCGTTCGTCGCGCTTCATCCGGTCGAGCACGCGGTTCTTCAGCTCCTCCTTGTTTACCTCCATGCAAACAAAATGGCGGTAATCGCCGTTCTGTTCGCGGAAAAGTTTCTCGTCGGCAAGGGTCGCACCGGTCAGCGTCTGCTTCACGATCGAATAGGTCAGCTCCGTCATGCGCTCCTCGTAGCTGCGCTGCTCCTCGCTGGGCAGCTGGCGCGACTTGGCATAGTTCTCCGTAACGCTCGAAAGATCGGTCTGCACGGCTGCCGCGATCTCCTGACGGGCATTCTGCATGGCGATCTTCTTGGCCATCGCCATCTCGGGACTCACGCCGCTCTGCACGGCACGATAAAATTCCGCGTCGGTGCGGTACTGGGGACCGCTCAGAGGCAGGGCCACCTCCACCATATCGGATTTCAGCACGCGCGCCGCCTTTTTCGAAGAAGAACATGCGCCCAAAAGCAGCAGAGCCAGCGACCCTGCGATCAGCATCGTTTTTCTCATAACATTTTCATTATTTAACGTTCGACAATAAGTTCACAGGGCAAATCGAAACGCACGTCCCGCGTCTCGCACGAACCGGCGGCACGCACGCGCAACCATCCCGCACCCAAGATGCCGCGACGGCCCCCGATCTCGGGTGCGGCTGTCTCGAAGCGCAGCGTGTGCTCGCCGCACCCCTCGAAAACGGCCAGAGGCTCTTCGGACTCCGCACGCAGCGCATGCGCCGCTTCGGACAGACGCACCTCGGCATGCAGCACCTCGAAACGGGTGTCGGTCTTCGCACGCAGCGGCACGCAGACCCGCCACAGGGGGCATCCCGAAGCGTCGCAGCCGATCCGCTCAACCCCGACCGTACCGTAGGGCCGCACGGCGACCTTCCCCTCGTCGGGATCGAACGCGAAGAGGTGGCGCAGGCGGCGACCGCCGAAGGTATAGACCGCCTCGACGGTGTTCTCCTCGCCCGCGATGCCCGCCTCGTCGTAGAGCAGCACATAGCCGTCGTCCCCGTTCCGCATCACGCGCAGAGCGGTCGCGTAGTCGCTCCGCAGCCGGGGCGCCCGATCGGTCGTGACGCGCCGGCCGTGCAGCGTGAAGTGGTAGTAGCAGGCTCCCAGCCGGGCGCTGTCGCAGATCAGGGCGACCTCGCCGCATGCCTGGCGGCAGCGCTGTCGCAGGTTCTCGGCCTGGCTTCGGCGGTCCGAGTCGAAGAAATAGCCGATCAGCGGATCGAGCGCCGTGGCGGCCTGTTCGAGCCAGCTCAGCTCCGTGAAGCGGCCGAACTCCTCCTCGATCTCCTTCAGGCGGGCATAACGGGCCGCATCGAGGCTGCGGAAGGCTTCGATCGCCTCCGCACGCTCCAGCGCGGAGAAAGGATACCACACATGGCAGATATAGTAATAGCTCTTTTTCTCCCGCACGAAGCGGCGCTCCCAATATACGTCCGAGGCCCGCGAAAGCGAGATGCCGCACAGATAGGGGATTGCGGCCCCCTGCGTAGTGACATCCGAGGCGTAGTGCGAGAGCAGCGAAACCACCCCGTCGCAGGCGCTCTGCTCCTGACGGAAACGCTCCTCGGAGGTAATGTTGGCCGCGATGGTCGTGACGATATGCTGGCGGATATACTCCAGACACCGGCGCTGCGCATCGCCCAGTTCCGGAGCCGTCGCCACGACCGAGAAGCAGTCGGAAGACGATTTTCCCAGCCATTCGGGCACCTTCCGAGCACTGCGCTCCACGACTTTCTCCTTCTGGGCCATGCACGGAAGAGACGCGGCAAGCAGCAGCAGCGACAAAACGAACCGTCTCATAGGCACCCCCGCTACTCCCGTTCGCGTTTGCCGGACGACACGGCCGCATAGAGGGCCGCAGCCCAGCCCACGACCGCCACTCCGTCGAACAGCACGACCGCCGCCTGTCCCGCCGCAAAGCAGGCGAAGCAGACGTTCGCCGCGAAGGTCACGACCAGCAGCACGGCCGAGACCGTGCGGAAAAGCATCGTGCGGTGCGGTCCCGCCGCGATGCGCACCGCGACCAAAGAAACCAGCATCCAGGTCGCCATGACGGCGGCGACGACCGAAATCCACGTCGCAGCGCCGAAAGCGAGGAATCCGTAGAGCATCAGCCCTCCGAGGGCCAGCGCCAGCAGCGCGGGGACAACATTGATCTTCATCATATCGCGTTACAATTGAGGTGGTACATCCGAGAACATTCCGGTCAGCTCCGAAACGCCGGCCGCCCGCTCCCAGGCGGCCATGCCCTGCTTCCAGACGAGCGTGTCGCGCGCGATGCGCCCCTCGGCGACCATCCGGGCGATCGTCTCCTGCGGAAAAGGCCCCGTCTGCTGCCCGTTTACGGCCACATAGAACATCGCGCCGGGCAGCGGCGGCGGAGTTTGCCCCACCGGCGGAGGCACGGCCGCCCCCTGCTGCTGCATGCCGCCCATCATGCCGTTCATCATCTGCGCCATGTTGCCGCCGACGGCTCCGCCCAGCATCATGCCCGCCATCATGCCGGCAGGATTGATCCCGTCGCCGCCGCCCAGTCCGGCACCGCCCAGCTCGCCGAGGCTCTCGGCAGCCGTCCGGGCCACTTCGGTCTGCTGGTTGAGCCGGTGCGCGGCGAAATACTCGCTCTCGGCACCCAGGCTCTGACGCTTGAAGTCGATATCGCGCCCCATCTGCAACCGCTCGACGGTATCCTTCGTGCGGGCCCGGGTCAGCTCGGAGGCCTGCTGCGTGGTGATCTCGTACAGATCGGCATAGCCCGCAGACTCCTTGTCGAGCGAAATGTCGGAAAGATCCAGACGCTTGAGATTGACCCCGAAGTCGTCGCCCAGCACCGGACGCAGCTTTCCCTCGACCAGCTCCGTAATCTCGTCGATGCGGCGCTCGATCTGCAACACGGGAATCTGCCCCTGAATCGGGGCGTTGGTAATGACCGACTTGGCGTAGCGGACGACGGAGGCGCGCACCTCGGCCGCGAAATCGTCCAGATCGAACTGCACCATGCGGTGCAGGCGGATGAAGGCCTTGTAATCGGTAATGTTGAGCAGCAGCTGCCCCTTGACCGTTACCGGCACCACGTAGTCCAGGTAGCGGGGGTCCGACACGTCGAACGACGGAATGAAGAACGGCAGCCGGATATTGCCCGCCAGATTGACGAAATAGACCTCCGCCTGGAAAGGCGAGCTGCCGCCGAAAGCCTTTCCGAGCAGTCCCGACAGAATCGGGAAATTGGCCGTACGCAGCGACACGTCGAGCGGCCCCTCGAAATAGTCCATCTCGCGTCCGTCGTTCTGGCGATAGACGAACACGGCCACCTCGCCCTCCTTGACGCGCAGGGCGCTGCCCCAGCGGATTTCGTTCTCGCGCCGGCTCGGCACCCCGCCCGGCGACCATTTCCAGACCAGATAGTCGCTCTGGTCGCAGCGGATCACATCGGCCAATCCGCCCTCGTTTCTGTTTTTCGCGAACAATCCCATAATCACTGCACCATTTTTTTCAGTTTGACCTTATCCGAAGCGTAACGCGGGGCGACCCGATCGACGAACCGCACGGCCTCGTCGCGACGACCGGCCGCAAGATAGGCGCGCACGATCCGTGCGGCGCACTCCGCGTCGCCCATCCGCCCCTGCGCATAATCGAAGAAGAACTCCTCGGCCGCCTCATACTCTCCGCATCCGAGCACCTCGTCCAGCACGGCGAGGCGGGCGGCATTGTCGCCGTAATCGCTGTTGTCGGCCGACGCGGCAAAGGCCTCGATCCGCTGCCGCCAGGGGGCGACCGCCTCCGTCTGCTCCTCGCCGGGGAGGTTCTCCTTGCCGGAGTCCCCGCCGCCGGAAGCCTTCATGCCCCTGACGACGGCACCTCCGGCAAGGAACAGCACCAGGGCACCGCATGCCGCGAGCCACAGGACGACCGTTCGCCGCAGCGCGGCGCGCCACTCCGCCTCGGCCGCCTCGATCTCGCTCCGGATCTCGGCCAGCAGACGCGCCACCTCGGGATTCTTCCCGAAATTGCGGCGCGCGATCCTTTCGTTGTAGTCGTAGCGATTCTTCAGTTCGCGCACCGTCTGCGACGATGCCCGGCTGCGGCCAAAACGGCGGACCAGCGCCACGACGGTCAGCAGCCAGAACAGCCCGGCCAGAATCCAGAACAGCCCCGCCCCGCTCAGGAGCGCCACGACGGAGCAGGCGAGCGCCACCACCGGAGCGAGCACGCACCCGAGCGCACGCAGCCCCGAGGCGAACGAGGGTGCCGGCAGGCTCTTGACCGCGAACAGTATCTGCTCCAGCGTATCGACGAGCTGTTCGACGCGCGGTGCATCGCCCTCCCCGTCGAGCACGTACTGGCAGCAGGGGCAAACTTTCGAAAGCAGAGGCATCTCCTCCTTGCATTGCGGACATTTCATAAGCGATCGTATTTTTATCATTCGTTACTTGAGGCGGTCCGGTCGTCCGGCCCACCCCTCCGGCACGGCCGCCCTACCGGAGCAGCTTGCCGAAAAGCCACGACGACGCTTCGCCGACACTCTTTTCGGCAGCGGCCTGCGCCTGCGCCGCGGCCTGCTTCGAGGCAGCCTCCAGACGCATCTTTTCGAGCATCATGTTGTTGTCGAAGGCACGCTGCGCATCCTCCCGCTCGCGCTCCAGACGCGCCAGCTCCGCCTCGCGGGCGGCACGCTCGGCTTCGCTCATCCTGCGGACGATCGTGTCGATCATCCCGTAAGCCTCGCCGGCCAGGTTGCTGGCGGGATTGACGGCCAGCAACGCATCCATCGCTTCGGCATGGTTGCCTTTGGCCATCTCGACCCGCGCCCGCTGAATCGCCGTCTGCGCCACGCGGTCGAGCAGCTGCGTGGCCACATCGACCTTCAACCGGGCGACGGAGGCATACTCCGGCACGCACTCGGGAATGGCATCGAGCACGGCGATCGCCTCCTCGTAGCATTCGCGGTCGGCCAGCGACTGCGCCTTGGCGATCAGCACGGGGGTCCGCTGCGCATAGTAATCGACGATCCTCCCGCGCGTCCGCTCCATGAAGTTCCGGAGCGCCGGCGTGCGGGGTTTGAGCTGGTTGATCGCCGCAATCCAGGCCTTAGCCTCCGTGCGGCCGATTCCCCGGAGCGAAACCGAAGTCTCGTCGATCACGATCTGCTCCTGCAGGGCGATCACGAAGAGCGAAAGCTCCAGATCGACGATGAACTGCGCCGGAGCGGTCGCCGTCGCCTGCTTGTCGATGACCAGCACGTTGGGGGTGAGCACGAACTCGCCCGAGAGCGAACCGAACCCGTTCTGGGTCACGAGCTGCACCAGACGCTGGCGGAGCGTGTTGCCTGCATCGGCCGGAAGCGCCAGCTCCTCGCAGACATAGGGGGTCAGTGCGACCAGATCCGTCTGGGCGAACGCCGCAGCGGGGAGAAAAAGAGCTGCGAAAGCTCCGATCAGTTTCCTCAACATGACTTTTCCGTATTCGTTACTATTTTCCGCCCAGGGTCAGCATCGCCTGCCCCAGACCGCGCATCGAGAGTTTCGACTCGATGCCGTAGCGCTCGCGCAGCTCGCGGCGCAGCCCGTTGGCCCATCCCCGGGCATCGATCGCCCGCCCCGAAGCATTGTAGAGCGGGATGCGCACCTGCTCGAAATAGAGTCTGCTCTCGCTGGCATCGGCCGTCGAGAAACGTCCCTCGACCGTGTTTTC
>CAMWGZ010000071.1 GCA_947173915.1 uncultured Alistipes sp. | reverse complement strand
CTGCTCTCGCCCCGCGAGGCGGAGGTGCTGCCGCTCATCGCCCGGGGGCGGCTCAACCAGCAGAGCGCCGACCGCCTCTGCATCGGCCTTACCACCGTGATCTCACACCGCCGCAACATCATGCAGAAGCTCGGCCTGCGCTCGGTCGCCGGCGCGGTCATCTACGCCCTGAACATGGGTTATGCCGATCCGAGCGACCTGCTCGACGACTCCTTATAAATGAGGGTTGCGGATCCGCGGGAAATATCGTTTCTTTGCGCGTTGTTCCCGTCGATACGATGCTCCGCACACTCTGCCATATCCTCCCGCTGCTCTGCATGCTGCTGACCGCCGCCGGTGCCTCGGCACAAAGCGGCTCCGTCCCCGATGCCGATTCGGTAATCCGCATGGAGAGCGTCCAGGTCACGGCCGTGAAGCAGGGACTCGCCCTGAGGGGGCTTCCCGTCACGGCCTCGGTCATCGGCCGCACCGAAATCGACCGCCGCGGCATCGCCACCGTCCGGGATGCCGCACACGCCGTTCCCAACTTCCACATCCCCGAGTACGGGTCGCGCATGACCTCGTCGCTCTACATCCGGGGACTCGGTGCCCGCATCGACCAGCCGGTCATGGGGCTCAACATCGACAACGTTCCCTACCTCAACAAAGACACCTACGATCTCGACCTGACGGACATCGACCGCATCGAGATCCTGCGGGGACCGCAAAGCACCCTTTTCGGCCGCAACACGATGGGCGGCGTGATCAACATCTACACCCTCTCCCCGCTGAGCTACCAGGGAGTGCGCCTGGGCATCGACTACGGCAGCGGCAACACGCAGCGCTACCGGGCCTCGGTCTATCACAAGACCGGCGAGCGGCTGGGCTTCTCGCTCTCGGGCCACTACGGACGCAGCGACGGCTTCTTCCGCAACCTCCGCACCGGGGAGCGGTGCGACTGGGAGCGCGACGGCGGAGCGCGCCTGAAGCTGCAATACAACGACAACGGCCGCCTGCGCATCGAGAACACCCTCGCCTTCACGGCGCTGCGGCAGGGCGGCTACCCCTATGCCTCGGCAGAAACGGGACGGATCGACTACAACGATCCCTGCGGATACCGCCGCACCGGCCTGAGCGAAGGACTCACGATCCGCCGCAAGGCCGGGCGCTTCTCCGTCACGAGCATTACCGGCTACCAGTACCTCGACGACCGCATGACCCTCGACCAGGATTTCCTGCCCGTGAGCTACTTCACGCTCACGCAGCAGCGGCGCGAACATGCCGTGACGGAAGATCTGATCCTGCGGTCGGAGCAAACGGGCCCCTACCGCTGGCTCTTCGGTGCCTTCGCCTTCTTCCGCCACACGGCGATGGAGGCCCCCGTGGTATTCAAGGAGGACGGTTTGCGGCATCTGATTCTCGACCGCTTCGAGCAGCAGGGGGTTCATGCCGGCTGGGAGGGCGACGAATTCCTGCTCGACAGCCGGTTCCGCACCCCCGATTACGGCGGAGCGCTCTACCACGAATCGACCTTCGAACGGGGGCGCTGGCGCTTCACGGCCGGCGTGCGCATCGACCTGGAGGCCTCGCGCCTGAGCTACCGCAGCCGGGCGGCGGCGGCCTACTGGACCGCGACCTCCGACGGCACGGTCTATCCGCACGACCTGCGGGTGGACGAATCGGGGCGGCTCCGCCAGTCGTTCGTCGAGCTGCTCCCCAGGCTGGCGGTGCAGCTGCGCCTGGGTGCCGCACGCCGCAACACGCTCTACGCCACCGTATCCAAAGGCTACAAGGCAGGCGGGTTCAACACCCAGATGTTCTCCGACGTACTCCAGCAGCTGGTCATGAAGGAGATGGGCTTCGGCTCGCTCTACGACGTGGCGGACGTAGTGACCTACAAGCCCGAAAAGAGCTGGAACTACGAAATCGGAGCACACCTCTCCAACGCCTCGCACACGCTGGAAAGCGATGCGGCGCTCTTCCTGATCGACTGCCGCGACCAGCAGCTGACGGTATTTCCCGAAGGACAGATCACGGGCCGCATGATGACCAACGCCGGCCGCACACGCAGCTTCGGCGGCGAATTCTCCATGCGGGCCACCCCCTGGGAGCCGCTGGCGCTGCAACTCTCCTACGGCTACACGCACGCCACCTTCGTGCGCTTCGACACCGGCCGCGCCGACTACGCCGGCCGCTTCATCCCCTACGCCCCGCAGCACACGCTCCACGCTTCGGCCGCCTACACCGTCCGCACCAACCGCCCGTGGCTCGACGCGATCGTCGTGCGCGCGGCCGCCGACTGCACCGGCCCCATCTACTGGAACGAGGAGAACAGCCTGCGGCAGCCTTTCTACGCCCTGCTCGAAGCCTCCGTGCGGTTCGAACACCGCCGCTGGGCGCTCGACCTCTGGGGCCGCAACCTGACCGGCACCCGCTACGCTTCGTTCTATTTCCTGTCGGTCGGCAACGCATTCCTGCAGCGCGGCCGTCCCCGCACGTTCGGAGCCTCGCTCAGCCTCTTCCTCTGACAAACATTCAAAAACAGACGATACCATGAAAAAATTCTTCGCACTCCCGCTCCTCTGCTGCCTTCTGGCCCTCGGCTCATGCAGCGACTCCGACACCCCGACTCCCGACGACGGCCTTCCCGCCGGCTACGTCGCAGCCTCGGGAAACGATGCGCTGCAGGCAGGAGAGATCACGGGCGAGATGCTCTTCTTCGGCCGTTCGACCGTCCGCACGATCGGCTCCGACGAAACATTCACGGACTCGAAAGCACTCTTCGAACTGACTCCCGAAGGCCCGGGTACCGCCCGGCTGCTGATGCACGAGACGCGGTTCGCCGCCACGATGCCGGCCCTCGAAATGGAGGTTCCGGCGATCGCCTGCACCGGCTCGGAGCAGACGCTCGCCCTCGCTGCGGCCGCTGCGATCCCCGAAATCAAAGGCACGCCCTACGAGCGCTACGCCATCACGGACCTCTCGGGACAGGTCGAGAAGACCGCCCTGCGCGTGACCTTTACCTGCGCCGGCCGGTTCGAAGTGACCTACGAAGGTGTGCTGATCGTCCGCAAATAGCCCCCGAAAAGAGGGCCGCAATGCGCTCCGGCGAAAAAGCCGATCAGGCGAGCACCTGCTTCCGCGCCCGGCGTTTCGCACTTTGACTGCGCCTTAGATACTCCCGCTCGGCAAAATGCAAGCAAGCTTGCTTTTGCCCTCGGCTTATTCGTACTTTGGCTGCGCCTCAGATACTCCGGTCTCGGCATAATCAAGCTGACGCTTGCTTCTGCGCTCTACTTTTCGTATCTTTGACTCCGCAAAACGGAGGAACGGAGCGGAAGCTCCCCTGCCGGACAACGAACCAAGAACAAAAAAGAGAGAAACATGAAACCGGAATACAAGCCTTTCGTCGATGACCTGATCGACCTGGCCGTTCGCGAAGACATCGGCGACGGCGACCACACCTCGCTCTGCTGCATCCCCCCGACCGAGCGGGGACGCATGCGCCTGCTCTGCAAGCAGGAGGGCATCCTGGCCGGCGTGGAGATCGCCCGCATGGTCTTCGAGCGGCTCGACCCCGACACGCAGTTCGAGGAGCTGCTGCACGACGGCGACCGCGTCGCCCCCGGACAGGTGGCCTTCTACGTTTCGGGGCGGCTCCAGTCGCTGCTTCAGGCCGAGCGCATCGTGCTCAACATCATGCAGCGCATGAGCGGCGTGGCGACCCAGACGGCCCGCTATGCCGACCGGCTGGAGGGGCTGCACACCAAAGTGCTCGACACGCGCAAGACCACGCCGGGCATGCGCGTGCTGGACAAGATGGCCGTCAAGATCGGCGGCGGCGAGAACCACCGCATGGGGCTCTTCGACATGATCCTGCTCAAGGACAACCACATCGACTTCGCCGGCGGCATCCGCCCGGCCATCGAGGGTGCCCGCGCCTACCTGGCGGCCCGCGGCAAGAGGATTCCGATCGAATGCGAGGTCCGCACCCTCGAAGACATAGACGAGGTGTTCGCCGCAGGCGGGGTCGATCGCATCATGTTAGACAACTTCACGCCCGAACAGACCCGCCGGGCCGTCGAGAAGGTCGCCGGCCGCTGCGAGACCGAATCGAGCGGCGGCATCACGTTCGACACGCTGCGCGACTACGCCGAAACGGGTGTCGATTTCATCTCGGTCGGTGCCCTCACGCACCAGATCAAATCGCTCGACATGTCGTTAAAAGCCTGCTGACGATGAGATCATGGCTTCGAAGCAATGTTGCGATGCTGCTCCGGCGCATCGCATTGCTTTATTTCGTCCTGCTGCTCTGCCGCATCGTCTTCTACCTCTACAACCGCACGCTCATCGGTCCGATCGCCGCCGGGGAGCTTCCCTCGCTGCTGCGGGGTGCCCTGCTCTTCGACACCGCCTCGATCGTCTATGCCGACCTGCTCTTCGTCGTCCTCTCGCTGCTCCCGTTCCGCTTCAGGGAGCGCGGGTGGTACCGGAGTATCCTCTTCTGGTACTACACGGCGGTCAATTCGCTGCTGCTGGTGGCGGTCAATCTGGCCGACTGCGTCTATTTCCGCTACACGCAGAAACGTTTTTCCTCCGACGAAATCTTCTTCGCCGACAACGGCAACTCGCTGCAACTCGTCCTGAAGTTCGCCGCCGAAAACTGGTATCTGCCCCTCGTCGGAGCGGGTCTGATCTGGCTGCTCGTACGGGGCTACGGCCGGCGGATCGTCCCCCGCTCGCCCCTGGCCTCCCCCTGGCTCCACTACCCGCTGGGCACCGCAGCCCTGATCCTGGCCGTGCTGCTCGGCATCGCCGGCATGCGGGGCGGCATGACCCGCATGACCCGTCCGATCACGCTCTCGAACGCCACGCTCTACGCCCCGACGAGCGAGAAGGCCCACCTGATCCTGAGCAACCCTTTCTGCATCCTGCGCACGATAAACACCGCGGGCACGGTCCGCTACACCCGCTACTTCCCGCCCGAGGAGCTCGACAGCCATTTCACGCCGGTACACCGGCCCGACTCGTCGGCCGTCTCGCTCGAAGGGCGCAACGTGGTAATCTTCATCATGGAGAGCATGTCGGCCGAACACTCGGCCTACCTCTGTCCCGAACTCCACGAGGGGGGGGGAGATGAATCCGGCTACACCCCCTTCCTCGACTCGCTGATGAGCCGCAGCCTCTGCTTCGCGCAGATGTATGCCAACGGCACCCGCTCGATCCAGGCGATGCCCTCCGTGCTGGGGAGCATCCCCTCCTTCAAGCAGCCCTTCGTGCTGATGCCCCAGTCGCTCGGAAAGAGCCGCCAGCTGCCCCGCATGCTGCGCGACAAGGGATACAACACCTCCTTCTTCTGCGGCTCGGAACGGGGGTCGATGGGCTTCGGAGCCTACGCCCGCAGTGCCGGCATCGACCGGCTGCTGAGCCGCGAGGACTACGAGCAGGCGCACGGCACCGGCGACTTCGACGGCTACTGGGGCATCTGGGACGGTCCCTTCCTGCAATTCATGGGCGAGGAGCTCTCCGCCACTCCCGAACCCTTCTTCGCCGCGCTCTTTACCCTCACGGCCCACCACCCCTTCGTCGTGCCGGAGTCCGAGCACGGTCTGCCCCGGGGGAGGACCCCTAACCACAAGTGCGTCGCCTACGACGACCGCTCGTTCCGCCGCTTCTACCGCCGTTTCGAACACGAGGAGTGGTTCCGGCGGACGATCTTCGTCTTCGTCGCCGACCACGTGTCGTCCGAGAAGATGGACGAAAGCACCCGCCTCTTCCCGGGCAACCACCGCATCATGGGATTCATCCACACCCCCGACGGAGCGCTCGCCCCGCAGCGTTTGGCACAAACTGTGCAGCAGATCGACATCATGCCTACCGTGCTGGGTCTGCTGAGCAACCGCGAGTCCTACTTCGCCTTCGGACGCGACGTGCTGAACGAACCCGACCGCGAACCCTGGGCCGTCATGTACGACACGGAATTCCGCGTCGTCCGCCCCGAGGGACTCTACTCCTTCGACGAGCGCCGCATGACGGCGGCACCGTGCGAGGGGGATGCCGAGCGGGTGGAAAACCGACTGAAAGCTCTGATCCAGCAATATTACGGGCATGTTGAAGTGAAAAACTATACCGTAGAAGATCATGATCCCGTTCAAACCGATTGAGATCGGCGACAAGGCCGCCATCGAATCCTTTACCCTGCGCTACGCCCCGGCCAACTGCGACCTGGCATTCGCCAACATGTATTGCTGGCAGTTCCGCTACCGAAGCTCCTGGACCGTCATCGACGACTTCCTGATCATCCGTTTATAAATCGACGGAGGATCCAAGCTGAGCTACATGCAGGCCGTCGGCAGCGGCGACTTCACACCCGTACTCCGCCGTCTCGAGGAGGATGCGCTGGCGGCCGGGCAGCCGCTGCGCATCGTCTGCCTGACCGCTCCGGGCATCGAGACGCTGCTCCGCTCCGACCTGGGGGAGTTCGCCTTCGACGAGAACCGGGAGATGGCCGACTACGTATATAACGCCTCCGACC
>CAMWGZ010000070.1 GCA_947173915.1 uncultured Alistipes sp. | reverse complement strand
AGACCATCGACGCACTCTACGCCTTCACCGACTGCGAGGTGTCGATCGCTCCCAACTCCTGCGTGATCTGGGACGAGAAGCCGCATTTCCTGGGCGTGAGCGAGATCCTGCGCCGCTCGGCCGAACACACCCGCGAACTGCTCGGTCTGGAGCTGGAGATCCGCCTCGGCGAGCTGATCGAGTGGTGGCATGCGGCCTCCCTGGAGCGGATCTTCATGGTCAATAAGCTCTATCAGCTGATCGAGGGGTGCCGCACGCGCGAGGCCGCATACGAGGCGGTCGGCAGGGGGCTGGAGCCTTTTATCGGCTGCCTGCGCCGGGCCGTCACTCCGGAGGACATCCAGCGTCTTACCGAACTGCGCTTCATCCGCATCTCGCGCTACGACACGGAGAAGTCCGACAACGAGATCCGGCAGATCGAACAGCAGATCGCCGACACGCAGCACCACCTGGCCCACCTGACCGAATATGCGGTGACCTATTACCGGCGCATCCGCGAAAAATACGGTGCGGGGCGCGAGCGCCGCTCCGAACTGCGGGAGTTCGACTCGATCGAGGCGACGAAGGTGGCCGTGACCAATGCCAAGCTCTACGTCGATCGGGCGGAGGGCTTCTTCGGCATCGGCAAGTCGATGAAGGATGCCGAGCTGGTGTGCGAATGCTCGGACATCGACGACGTGATCGTCTTTACGCGCGACGGCCGCTACGTCATCACGAAGGTAAGCGACAAGGCCTTCTTCGACAAGAACATCCTTTACATCGGCGTGTTCAAGCGCAACGACGAGCGGACGATCTACAACGTGCTCTACCGCGACGGCAAGAACGGACCGATCCTGATGAAGCGCTGCGCGATCAAGGGGATCACGCGCGACAAGGAGTACAACATCACCAAGGGCGACCCCCGCAGCGAGATACTCTATATGTCGGTCAATCCCAACGGCGAGGCCGAGGTGCTGAAGATCTATTTCAAGCCCCGTCCGCGCCTGAAGAAAGTCATCGTCGATCTCGACTTCTCGACCATCGCGATCAAGGGCCGCCAGAGCCAGGGAAACCTCTTCTCCCGCTACGGCATCCACAAGATCGTCCTGAAGGAGCGGGGTGCCTCGACGCTGGGCGGGCAGCAGATCTGGTACGACGAGGACGTGCGCCGGCTCAATACCGACGGCCGGGGCGAGCTGCTCGGCGAGTTCCAGGGCGACGACCGGCTGATCGTCTGGACGGCCCGGAACCTCTACTACATCACGAATTACGACCTGACGCAGCATTTCCCGGACGATACGGTCCGCGTCTCGCGCTATCGGCCCGAGGCGGTTTATGCGGTGGTCTATTTCGACCGGACGCAGAACTACCACTACCTGAAACGTTTCTGTGCCGAGCGGAGCGAGAAGATGCAGCCCTTCCTCGACGAGGAGTCGGAATTCGTCGCCATCTCGGAGGCTCCCGGAAGCCGGCTGCGGCTCGTGTTCGGCGGAGCGCATGCCTCGCGGGCCGAGGAGTCGATAGAGGTCGATACATTTATCGGAATCAAGAGCCACCGGGCCAAGGGCAAGCGTCTTTCGACCTACCGGATCGCGGAGGCGGCCTTTGTCGAACCGGCACCCGAGCCGGAGGAGGAGTCTTCCGCGCCGGAATCCGGAGAGCCGGCCGCCGGTGCTGCGGCGGAGCGGCCGCAGGGGAGAATGCCGGAGACGGACGGGAACGTCGTCTCTTCCGCAGAGGAGGATGAGACCGAACAGCTGAACCTTTTTTAGCGTCGCGCGCGGTATGATCGTCTTTCTGATCGGATATATGGGCTGCGGGAAAACGAGCCTCGGGAAGCGTCTGGCGCAGCGGCTCGGATGCCGGCTGGTCGATACCGACCGGCAGATCGAGCAGCGCGAAGGTGCCGAGATATGCGATATTTTCCGTTACGAAGGCGAGGAGTATTTCCGTCGCCGCGAGCGCGAAGTGCTGGAGTCGCTGATCGGCACGGGAGAGAATCTGGTGGTCTCGACCGGTGGCGGCGCTCCCGTGTGGCGGGACAACATGGCCTTGATGAACGGTGCGGGAACGACCGTCTATGTGCGTCGTTCGGCCGACCGGATCGCCGCCCGGCTGAGTCCCTACGGACGATGGAAGCGGCCCAAGCTGCGGGGGCTTTCCGACGAGGAGCTGGTCGCCTTCATGACCGCGAACATGGCGGAGCGGGAGCCTTTCTATCTTCAGGCGCGCCTGGTGGTCGATGGCGACGCGCTGAGCGACGAACGGATTGTGGAACGAATCGGGGAGGCGCTGCGATGAGAGGCGACGATCGGCCCATAGGCGTGTACGATTCGGGGCTGGGCGGCCTGACCGTGTGGCGCGAGATCCGCCGGCAGCATCCCGACGAATCGCTCGTTTTCCTGGGCGACGGCAAGAACTGTCCTTATGGGGCACGTCCGGCCGGGGAGGTGTGCCGGCTGGCCGACGAGGCGGTCGGTTCGCTGGTGGCCGAGGGGTGCAAGATGGTGGTGGTGGCCTGCAACACGGCGACCGCTGCGGCGATCGGCTTCCTGCGGGAGAAGTACCGCGACATTCCCATCGTCGGGATGGAGCCGGCCGTGAAGCCCGCCTGCCTGCATACGCGCAGCGGGGTGGTCGGCGTGCTGGCGACGGCCCGCAGTCTGGACGGGGAGCTGTTCCGCCGCACGGCGGCCCGCTACGGGGAGAACATACGGGTTCTTGCGGCCGTCGGCGAAGGGTTCGTCGAACTGGTCGAGGAGAACCGCGAGGATACGCCGGAGGCGCTGGCCGCCGTCGCCCGGGTACTGGAGCCGATGATCGCGGCGGGTGCCGACCAGATCGTGCTCGGATGCACGCACTATCCCTTCCTGCTGCCCGTGCTGCGGCAGGTAATCGGCGACCGCGGGATCGAGGTAATCGACCCCGCTCCGGCCGTCGGAAGGAGAGTGGGGGAGCTGCTCGACCGCTGCGGTCTGCGCGCTCCGCAGGGGGCTGAGGCGCATTACGGATTCCGCACCTTTGCCGACGGGGAGTATCTGAACCGCCTGATCCGCAAGGCACTGGGATGACGGAAGAGGTGCCGTCCTGCGGCGCGGAGCCGACTGGTGCACCCTTTGCTGGGCCTCGGTCCGCATTGCTCCGGTGCGGGACTTTTTCCGGAAAGGTGCCCGCTTTTTTGATCTTTGCGAAAAAATCCGTATCTTCGTTCGATTTATCCGACATTAATTTATGGCAGCAAAAAAGAGCGATACGACCCGAAACGCTTCGGGAACGACCCGGTCCAACCGCGACAGCATCCGGTGGACCTGCGGGTTGCTGCTGCTTTTCGCCGGGTTGTACTTGACGGCTGCCGTTCTGTTCTACTACTTCAACTGGCGGGCCGACATGAGCTACGTCTCGGGCGTGGTGCGGGAGGACCCGCGTCTGGCCGGGCAGAACGAGGTGGAAAACCTGTGCGGTCCCTGGGGGGCCTGGATGGCCGAGCGTCTGGTGGGACGTTCGTTCGGCCTGTTCGGCATCATCCTGCCGCTGATTCTGGTCATGGTCGGTATCCGGATCATCCGCCAGCGGCCGATGCTCGTGAACCACTCGGTGCTCAGCGCGCTGCTGGTGCTGATCTTGGGGTCGCTCACGCTGGGCTTCGCCTGCGGCGGCCGCTGGGAGGTCTTCGGCAGCGGCTGGGGCGGTGCGTTCGGTATCGAGATGGCCCGGCTGCTTTCCGGCTCGATCGGTGCGTTCGGCACGATCATCGTGCTGCTCGGGGCCTGGATCCTGACGGGTGTGTTCATCAACCGCAACTTCATCAATACGGTCAATACGGCGGGCAATGCGATGGTCGATCAAGGCGGTAAGATCGTCGAGATCGTACGTCATTCGGTCGGCCATGTCGCCGAGCGGGGCCGGGAACGGAGCCGCCCGGAGTCGCCGGTTCCGCAGCCGGAGGCCGTTGCGGCGGATGAGAAGGCTCGGGACGAGGCGTTTCGCGAGGAGCCGGAGGAGCGGCAGGCCGCCCCGGTTGCTGCGCCGGAAGCCGCTTCTGTCGCCAAGGAGGCGGAGAGTACAGCTGCTGCTGCGGATGAGGAGGAGAATCCGTTCCTGGAGATCTCCACCGGAGGCGAAGCCCCCGGGGAGGAGCTTCCCGCGCCGGCGGTCTCTCCGGAACAGGAGCGGACGGCGGCGGCCGCATACCCGGCGGGCGACGACGCTGTGTTTATGGAGTTCGATCTTTCGGACGACGGCGGGAAGCCGGCAAGCAGGCCGGAGACCGCGACCGGGAGCGATCCGCAGCCGGAGGAGCGTTGGGAGGAGGGCATCGCGGAGATTTCCCTGCGACCCGAAGAGGAGGAGCAGGCGGCTCCGGTGCCCGAGGTGCTGCCGGAGGATGCTCCGTACGGTGCAGAGGCCGATTCGGAGACCGGGACTACGGAGCGGTGGGCGGAGGAGCCTGCCGGGGAGGAGTCGGGAATCGTCGTGACGGTCGAGTCGCATGAGGCCGAAGTGCTCGACGAACGCAGCATAGAGACCGATCTGTACGACCCGCTGAAGGACCTGATCCACTACCAGCGTCCGCCCGTCTCGCTGCTGGAGGACTACACCTCCGACTCGCAGGTCAGCGACGAGGAGATTTTCGAGAACAAGACTCGCATCGAGGAGACGCTCAAATATTTCGGCATTCCGATCCAGCGGATCAAGGCGACGGTCGGCCCCACCGTGACCCTCTACGAGATCGTGCAGGCGCAGGGGGTCAAGATCTCCAAGATACAGGGCCTGCAGAACGACATAGCCCAGAGCCTGAAGGCCGAGTCGGGCATCCGCATCATCGCCCCGATTCCGGGCAAGGGAACCATCGGCATCGAGGTGCCCAACCGCAACAAGCAGATCGTCTCGATGAACTCGGCCGTGCGGTCGCGGCAGTTTCAGGAGTCGAACGCCGGACTGCCGGTGGTCATCGGCCGCACGATCCAGAACGACAACTACGTCTTCGATCTGGCGCGCATGCCCCACCTGCTCGTCGCCGGTGCGACGGGACAGGGCAAGTCGGTCGGCCTGAACGCCATCATCGCCTCGCTGCTCTACAAGAAGCATCCGGCCGAACTGAAGTTCGTGATGATCGACCCGAAGATGGTCGAGTTCTCGCTCTACGCCCGCATCGAGAAACACTTCCTCGCAAAGATGGAGTCGGAGGAGGAGGCCATCGTGACCGATCCCCGCAAGGCGGTCTATACCCTCAACGCCCTCTGTACGGAGATGGATACCCGTCTGGAGCTGTGCAAGATGGCCGGCGCGCGCAACATTGCCGAGTACAACGACAAGTTCACGGCCCGCCGCCTCAACCCCCTGAAGGGACACCGCTTCCTGCCCTATATCGTGGTGGTCATCGACGAGTTCGCCGACCTGATCATGACGGCCAAGGAGGTCGAGGTGCCCGTGACCCGTCTGGCGCAGAAGGCGCGCGCCATAGGCATCCACCTCATCATCGCCACGCAGCGCCCCTCGGTCGATGTCATCACGGGCAAGATCAAGGCCAACTTCCCCTCGCGCATCGCCTTCCGCGTGATGCAGATGATCGACTCGCGGACAATCATCGACCGCCCGGGTGCCGACCAGCTGATCGGGCGCGGCGACATGCTCATCTCGAAGGACGGCGAGCTGACGCGCGTGCAGTGCGCTTTCGCCGATACCCCCGACGTGGAGCGGGTGGTCGAATACATTGCCCGCCAGCAGAGCTATACCTCGGCCTATGCGCTGCCGGACTACACGCCCGAGTCGGGCGGCGGAGATTCCCCTGCGGGGCTGGGCAGCGAGAGCGAGAGCGGCAAGCCGGTGCGCTACGACGCGCTTTTCGCCGAGATCGCGCGCAGCGCCGTCGAGACGGGTTCGATCTCGACCTCCTCGATCCAGCGCAACTACGAGGTGGGATTCAACCGCGCGGGGCGCATCATGATGCAGCTCGAACGGGCCGGGATCGTCGGCCGTCAGGAGGGTGCGAAGCCGCGCGACATTTATTTCCACGACCTTCCCTCGCTGGAGGCCCGCCTGCAGGAGTTGGGACTGTTCTGATCCTGCGCCGGGCGGTTCGATGCGGCGCGCTGTTCCGATCGCGGGCGGAGGACTGCGGGCCGGAGAGTGCGGACGAAAGGCGCGGTGCGGAATTTGCAGGCAGTCCGATAATTTTTAATAAAAGATATGCGGTTATGAAACGTTTGTTGTTCGTATTGGCGGCGCTGCTGACTTGTGCCGCTGCGGGTGCCCAGGATCGGGCGCAGTCGCTGTTGCAACGCCTGGCGGCGACCCTCGGGGAGCTGGATCCTTACGAGGTCGTTTTCGAGGTCGCGACCGAGCGGGGACCGATCTCCGGCCACTATCGGGTCGCCGGCGACCGCTACTGCATGCAGGTCGGCGATGCCGAGGTCTATGGGGACGGCGAGTGCCGTTACGAGATCGACCCCTCCCGCCGCGAAGTGGTCGTCGATCGCGCCGATCTTTCGTCGCACAACCTGCTGAACAACCCGACGCGGGCCTTCGATTTCGTCGGCGAGGAGTACGACTTCGCCGCGAGCGATGCCGGTGCGGGCCGGGTCGAGGTGGTCATGACTCCCCGCCGCGTCCGCTCGGCGGTCGAGCGCATCCGGGTTGAGGTGGATGCCGCGAGCGCCCTGCCTTCGTCCGTGCCC
>CAMWGZ010000069.1 GCA_947173915.1 uncultured Alistipes sp. | reverse complement strand
CTTCCGGACGAATTCGGCCAGGTGGCCGACCAGCTCTTCTGAAATGGGGAGCGACGAGTCGGTGTAGTGCGCGATCTTCTGCTGTTGGGGATCGGTTATGTCGCTCGTTTTGAGCAGGTGGGTCATTCCTTTTACGATGATCTTGCGGGCGGCGGGCTGCGCTGCGGCGAGTGCTTCGGCGTTGTCGGCCGGGATCTGTATGTCGTTGTCGCCGTTCAGGATCAGGAGGGGCTGCGTGACGCGGCGGATCGACCGGCGCGGGTCGTAGCGCATCCAGGAGGTCAGGTAGGGCTGCACTGCGGCGGGGAATAGCGGTTGCAGCAGGGGCGGAACGTCGGTAACCGATTCGCCGGCCTTGATGCGGGCGATGATCGACTGCGCCCGGAGCAGCAGCCCCGGGTTGAAGGTCATGAGTTCGCGGCCGAGCTGGGCCAGCAGGATCTCGTCGATCGGGTAGCCCGCTCCGGCCATCGAAACGACGGCCGTCACTTCGTTGGGGTGTGCGGCGGCGACCTCCAGGGCGATGAGTGCACCTTCGCTGTGGCCGGCCAGAATGATCCGGCCGAATCCTCGTTCCCGAAGCGGGGCGATCCAGGCTGCGGCATCCTCGATGTAATCTTCGAAGCGCAGCTCCTCCTGCCGGACCTCTTCCGGGCGGGCGAAGCGGCTGGCCCCGACACCCCGCTTGTCGTAGCGGAACGAGGCTATGCCTTCGTTCTCCAGCGCCCGGGCCAGCAGCAGGTAGCTGTTGGTCGTAAGCGCGCCGCCGCTGTTGCCGTTGCGGTCCGTCGGGCCCGATCCTGCGATCAGCACCACCACCGCATCGCCGCTTTGTTCGGGGGCGAGGAGGGTGCCGTGCATCGTGCCCCAGGGGCGGACGACGCTGAGCGGCTCTTCGTGGGCGGCCGCTGTCG
The DNA here is from genome assembly GCA_947173915.1 of uncultured Alistipes sp. GTDB lineage: Bacteria > Bacteroidota > Bacteroidia > Bacteroidales > Rikenellaceae > Alistipes. Next base: position 5,785 of record CAMWGZ010000069.1, on the reverse strand, counting down.
CCGCAATGGCGGTCAGCAAGAGCGCGAGGATGATTTTCGTAGTTTTCATGACTTTGCTGTTTTATGTCGGCCGGAAGCGAGGGCACCGACCGTCGTTGTTTCATACGGGTAATGTCTGTTTTCGTGCGCGGCTCTCCCTGCCCGTCGGTTTTGCGCAGCCGGATTCTGCAGCGCGCGCTTACAACAGGCCGGTCAGCTGTTCCAGTCCGATGCCGTGCGACCCTTTGATGAGAATCAGCGCGTCGCGTATCGGGTTTTGTGCGAGCGCCCGGGCCAGCTCCTCCCGCGAGGCGAAGAGTTCCGTCCGGGCGGGGCGGGGCGAGGTGTCGGCGCAGACTGCCGCGAAGTGCGGGCCGACCAGCAGCAGCCGCGCTCCGGCGGTCGAGGCGGCCAGGGCGATGATGCGGCGGTGCTCCTCTTCGGACCAACGGCCCAGTTCGAGCATATCGCCGAGGATCAGCACCTTCTCCTTGTGCGGGTGCGTCGGTTCTGCGGCGAAGTTGCGGATCGAGGCCTCCATACTCGACGGGTTGGCGTTGTAGCAGTCGAGAATCAGTGTGTTGCGGCCGGTGGCGACGCGCTGCGAGCGGTGGTTGTCCGGCCGGTAGGAGGCGATTGCGCGGCGGATCGACTCCTCGTCGATGCCGAAGTGGCGGCCGATGGCGGCGGCCGCCGCCACGTTGAAGCGGTTGTAGTCCCCCTCGAGCCGGTGCTCCATGCCGTCGGCCGAGGCGGTCGGGTAGCGGGTGGCCGCGAGCGCCGGACGCTCCTGTGCCATTGCCAGCAGCGTCGTGTCCTCGAGCCGGACGAAGGCGCGGCCGCCCCGGGCGTTCAGGCTGTCGAACAGCTCGCCCTTGCCGCGCCGGATGCCTTCGGGACCTCCGAACCCTTCGAGGTGGGCGCGGCCGACGTTGGTGATGATCCCGCAGTCCGGCTCGGCGATCGAGCAGAGCAGGGCGATCTCCCCGCAGGCGCTTGCCCCCATCTCGACCACCCCGAACTGCGTCCGGCTCCCCATCGCCAGCAGGGTCAGCGGCACGCCGATGTGGTTGTTGAGGTTGCCCCGGGTGGCGTACACCGCGTACTTTTCGGCCAGCACCCGGCTGACCAGCTCCTTGGTGGTCGTCTTGCCGTTGCTGCCCGTTATGGCGAGGATCGGAATCCCCAGCCGGCGGCGGTAGGCGCGGGCCAGCTCCTGGAGTGCCACGAGGGTGTCCTCCACGAGGATGAGCCGGTCGGCCGCCTCGGGATGGGCGGCCGCGAGCGAGGGATCGTCCACGACGGCCCGTGCGGCCCCCTTAGCCAGCGCCTCGCAGGCGAAGCGGTTGCCGTCGAACGAGGTGCCGTGCAGCGCGAAGAAGATCGAGTCCGGCTCGATGCGGCGCGAGTCGGTCGAGACGCGCGGGTGGCGCAGATAGATTTCGAGCAGTTCGTTTGCGGTCATGGCGGATGGTCAGATGTGTTTGTCTCCCTCGTTGTATTTCACTTCGTCGATGAACTTCTTGATGCGCTGCTCCTCGCTGCGGGGGCAGATCATCAGCACGTCCTCCGTGTCCACGACGATGAACTCCCGCAGTCCGTTGATGACGGCGATCTTGTTCCGGGGCAGCGAGATGATGCAGCTGCGGGTGCTCTCGTCGGTGTAGCAGCCCTTCTCGGGCTTGGCGTTGGCGTAGCGGTCCTTGCGCGCCTCGCGGTAGTAGGCCCCCCAGGTGCCCACGTCGCTCCAGCCGATGTCGCCCCGCCGCACATAGACGTTGTCCGCATGCTCCATCACACCGTAGTCGATCGAGATGGCGCGGCATTCGGCGAAGACGCGGGCGACGGCCTCCTCCTCGCCGGGGGTGTTCAGCTCGGGTTCGATGGCCGAGAAGAGTGCGTGGTGTTCGGGCAGGTGGGTTCGGATCGCCTCGATGATGTCCTTCGCTTTCCAGATGAATATGCCCGAATTCCAGAGAAACTCGCCGCACTGGATGAAGGTGCGGGCCAGCTCTTCGTTCGGTTTCTCCGTGAAGCTCTTGACCTTGCTGATCCGCTGCTCGTCCGATACCTGGATGTAGCCGTAGCCCGTCTCGGGGCGTGTCGGCTCGATTCCGACGGTCATCAGCGCCGCGTGTCCCTCCACGAAGTCGAGACACTCCCCGACCAGCGAGCGGAACTCCTGCTCGTTGAGAATCAGGTGGTCGGCCGGCGTGACGATCATCCGGGCCTCGGGATCGCTCTTGCGGAGCCGGTGGGCGGCGTAGCAGATGCAGGGGGCCGTGTTGCGGCCGACCGGCTCGCAGAGAACCTGCTCCGGAGTCAGCTCGGGCAGCTGTTCGAGCACCGTTTCGCGATAGCGGGCGTTGGTCGCCACGATGAAGTTCTCGGGCGGCACGATGCCGGCGAACCGCTCGTAGGTCATGCGCAGGAAGGTGCGCCCCGTGCCGAGGATGTCGAGGAACTGTTTGGGGCGGGAGAGCCGGCTTTTGGGCCAGAAGCGGCTTCCGATGCCGCCGGCCATGATGATGCAGTAGGTGTGTCGATTCATATTTCGAATTTTTTATTGTCTTGATTTTCCGGCGGTACCGGGCGGTGCGGAGTCTGCCCCGCAGCGTCTTCCCTTCTACTGGGCAGGGAGGAATAGACAAAGATAAAGATTTTTTTGCTATATTTGTCCCCTATATGCGAAATTAACCTCCGGAATATGCGGATACGACTTTTTACGGTTCCCAATTTATTGACCTTGATGAATTTGTTGTGCGGGGCGCTGGCTGTTGCCGCGGCATTCATGCACAACGACCTGACGCTGGCCTTCTGGCTGATCGTGGCGGGCGTGGCGTTCGACTTCATGGACGGTTTCTTCGCCCGCATGCTCCGCGTCTCGGCCCCCATCGGCGTGCAGCTCGACTCCCTGGCCGACATGATTACCTCGGGGCTGGCTCCGACGGCCATTCTCTACCGGATGTGTCTGGGCGGTCCTGCCCTGTGGTGGCACGGCTCCTCCTATGTTTGGCTGCTGGTCTTCGTCTTCGCCGCCTTCGCCGCGTTGCGGCTGGCCAAGTTCAATGTGGACGATACCCAGACCGACGAGTTCTGCGGCCTGCCCACGCCCGCCGCGGCGCTGCTGGCCGCTTCGCTCGGCATGCTGTGGCAGCGGGGGGAGGTGGTGCTTCCGGCGGAGGCGACGCTCGCCGTCGCGCTTGCCTCGGCCGGGCTGATGATCGCCCCGCTGCGGATGTTCTCGCTCAAGTTCCACGGCTTCGCCTGGCGGGGCAACCGGCTGCGTTATCTGTTTCTGGCGGTTTGCGCCCTGTCGGTTATTTGCCTGCGGACATACTCGATTCCGCTCGTCGTCGTTCTTTATATCGCGGTTTCGGCCGTGCGCCGGATGGTTTGTCCGCAGGGCGCGGCAGCCGCGAAGTGATTTTTATGGTTACCGTAATTTTGCAGATCCCATCCGATGAGTGCTAAGGTGTTGAAGATGTTGCTGTGGCTGTTGCTCGGGGCCGGTGCCGTGTCGCTGCCCTCGGCGGCGCGGGCGCAGGTGGATGCGCGGGCGCTGATGCGGGGCCAGAACAACGGCGGCCAGAACCCGGAGATGGGGGCCAACCCCTACATGGACGGGGACGAACCGTCGGTCGCGCAGGATACCGCCCGCAAGGAGCGGGTGCGCAAACCGCTCGAATCCTACTTCTTCAACGACTCGATCCGGGCGCTTCCCAACTTCCGCTGGAACGTGCGGCGCGACTACAACCGGGTGGAGATCATGCCGCTCGACACCACGCTGCTGAACTGGCGCATCGACTATCCCTTCTACGAGAAGGGGGTGGGGGATGCCGCGCTCGGCGGACTGGGCCAGGTGTCGCTTCCCTACAACTATTTCGAGCGGCCCGGGTATCGGGACTTCTCGTTCGCCGAGGGGTTCGACGCATACACCTACCGGATGGAGAACGTCCCCTTCTATAACCTGAAGCGTCCGTTCTTCCGCTTCTCCTACCTCGAATCGGGGCAGAAACGTTACCGCGAGGAGCACTTCGACCTCACGCTGGCCCACAACATCTCCCCCTCGACGGGCTTCAACCTCAACTACCGGTCGCGGGGAACGAAGGGACTCTACGAGTGGGCGCGCAACAAGAACCACAACCTCTCGTTCGCCGTCTCGCATACGGGCAAACGCTACTCGATCCATGCGGGATATATCAACAACCACATCGAGACGCGCGAGAACGGCGGCGTGGTGGGCGAATGGGCCGTCGATGATCCGACCTACGAGAAGCCCTGGGGCGTGCCGATGAAGCTGACCTCGTCGAAGGCGCAGAACATGCTGCGCAACAACGCCTTTTTCGTCGAGCAGTCCTACGGCATTCCGCTGGTTCCCGTGACCGAGCGCGACTTTTCGATCGCCGACCTGCCGGTCGTCTTCGTCGGCCACTCCTTCGAATACAACGTCTGGAGCAAGCTCTATACCGACGTTCGGGGCACCTATACCGATCCCCGTTTCGACCGCGATCCGGAGACGGGCGAGTTCATCCCCCAGGAGGGACTGGAATACTACGAGGACTGGTTCATCAACCCCGCCGAGACGCGCGATTCGCTCTACGAACGGGTCATCTCGAACCGCCTGTTCGTGCAGGTGCAGCCCTGGAGCCGCAACGGTGCGATCGGAACGATCAACGGCGGCATAGGACTCGATGCGCACACCTACTCGCAGTTCGGGCTGAGCAGTCTGCTGACCGGACGAATCGAAAAGGTGCGCCGGAACAGCTATTTCGTTTACGGTTCGATCGACGGCAAGATCCGCAGGTACGTATCGTGGGGGGCCGATGCGAAGTTCTACCCCTCGCCCTACCGTCAGGGCGATCTTTCGATCGGTGCCGAGCTGCGGCTGACGGGCTACATCCGTCGTCGGCCGCTCATTCTCGAGGGGCGTTTCCGCACCGAAACCCGCTCGCCCGACTACTGGCAGGAGCACCTCTTCTCGAACCACTACGTCTGGAGCGAGCCGCTGTCCAAGGAGAAGGAGACCCGTTTCGAGGTCTCGTTCCGCATTCCCGACTACGCCTTCGAGCTGGGCGTGTGGCAGGGGCTGCTGACCGATAAGATCTATTACGACCGCGACAGCCAGCAGCGGCAGCACTCGGGGACGGTCGGCGTAACGAGCCTCTATGCGCGGAAGGATTTCCGTGTCGCGGGGCTGCATCTGGACCACAAGGTGCTGGTGCAGTGGACCACCGACGACAAGGTCGTGCCGCTGCCCGCCGTCAGTGCCTACCTCTCCTATTACTATGAGTTCTGGGCCGTGCGCGACGTGCTGCGGGTGCAGTTCGGAGTGGACGGACGGTTCAACACGAAGTATTACGCTCCCGGATACAATCCCGCGCTGACCCGGTTCTTCAACCAGCGGGAGGTGCGGATGGGCAACTATCCCTACCTGGACCTCTTCCTGATGGGCAAATGGAAGCGGATGCGTATTTTCCTGAAATACCAGCATATCAACTGGCACTGGTTCGGAAACGGCGAGTATTTTGCAATCGCCAAGTATCCGCTCAATCCGGGCATGTTCAAGATGGGCATCTCCTGGGGATTCTACGACTGATATGCGGCGGAACGAACACGCGGGCCTATGAGGATGAAGATACTTGTCTGCTATCTGCTTTTGACGCTCTCGGCGCTTTTCGGCTTCGATGCCGATGTCGTGTCGTCGTCCGCGATGTCCCGGCTGTGGTGCGAGGTCGAGGCCAACAGGCAGGCCATTTCTCCCTTCGACCGGGTCTTCCGCGAGGTCAGCGAAAGCGAGGGGAAC
>CAMWGZ010000068.1 GCA_947173915.1 uncultured Alistipes sp. | reverse complement strand
GTCGGGGTGCTGCTCGAGGAGCCGCTCGGCCGTGCTGCGGGGGACGACCGGGTTCTTGAAGAAGCTGCCGGCGTTGCCCGTCTCTGCGGGGTCGGGGAGCTTCGTGCGGCGGATGGCGCAGATCGCCTCGCGGATGTTGTGCAGGGTCGGCTCCCCGCGCCGGGCGACCTCGGAGGCCACGTCGCCGTAGTCGAGCCGCGGCTGCGGCGCGGTGGCGAGCGAGAAGCGTACCGAAGTGATGACGGCACGGCCCCGGAGCGCGCGCTTGAAGATGCTGTCGCGGTAGCCGAAGCCGCAGTGCTCGCGGTCGAGGATCAGGACGTTGCCCGTTTCGGGGCAGAACATTTCCACCTGTACGATCGCATCCTTCGCTTCGCAGCCGTAGGCTCCGATGTTCTGTACGGGAGCCGCGCCCACCGTGCCCGGGATGAGCGAGAGGTTCTCGATGCCCCAGAGTCCTTGCTCCACGCTCCAGTCCACCAGATCGTCCCACTCCGTTCCGGCATCGGCTTCGACCGTCGCGCGACCGTCCGCGCACCCGATCAGGCGGATGCCCCGCGCCGTGCAGTGGAGCAGCGTGCCCGGGTAGTCCTGCGTGAAGAGTATGTTGTTGCCGCCGCCCAGGACGAACCACTGTCCGACGGTGCCTGAGGCGAAGAGCTGCTTCAGATCCTCCGCCGTCTCGAATTCGATGAGGCGTGCCGCGCGCTGCGCGACGCGGAAGCTGTTGCGGCCGCTCAGGTCGGGATCGATAATTTCTTTGAACATATTTGCAAAGTTAGGAAATATTTCAGTATTTTTGAAAGAATTAAAATCAGGTTGTTCAAAAACGACGGCATTATGTTTACGAAAGAGGATTTGGCACAGATCGAGGCGCACGGCGCGACTCTCGCAGAGGTGGAGACGCAACTGAAGAATTTCCGGGAGGGCTTCCCTCCGCTGGCGGTCGTGCGGGCGGCTTCGTGCGGCGACGGGATCCGGCGGCTCGACGGCGAGCGGCTCGAACGGGCCGTGGCGCGTTACGAGCGTGCGGCGGACGGGCTGAAGGTGGTCAAGTTCGTGCCTGCCTCGGGTGCCGCGACACGCATGTTCAAGGACCTTTTCGAGTTCGTGCGCGAGGGGCGGCGCTCGCCGGTGGTTGAGGAGCTGCTGGCCCGCCGGACGCAGTTCGCCTTCTGGCCCGAGCTGGAGCGGCTCGCCGGAGCCGGGGCCGACGAGCGGACGCTCGTGTCCGATATAGTGACCGAGGGGCTTTGCTACGGCGAGACCCCGAAGGGGCTGGTTGCCTTCCATCGCTACGGCGAGGAGGTGCGCAAGGCCGTCGAGGAGCACCTGGTCGAAGGGGCGCAGTACGCCGCCTCGCGGGGCGAGGTGGCGATCCACTTTACCGTCTCGCCCGAGCATCGCGAGCGGTTCGAGGCGCTGCTGGCCGAGCGGATTCCCCGCTACGAGGCGCGCTACGGCGTGAAGTACCGCATCTCCTTCTCGGAACAGCGCGCCGCGACCGATACGCTGGCCGTCAATCCCGACTGCACGCCGTTCCGCCGCGACGACGGGCGGCTGCTCTTCCGTCCGGCGGGGCACGGGGCGCTGATCGGCAACCTGGGCGAGCTGGATGCCGACCTGATCTTCGTGAAGAATATCGACAACGTGACCACCGACTGCCGGCGCGGGCCGACGGTCCTTTATAAGAAAGCGCTGGCCGGCCTGCTGCTGGAGCTGCAGGAGCGGATGTTCGAGTACCTCATGGCGCTCGAGGTGCCCGGTGCGGAGCTGGAGCCGATCGCCGCGTTCATCGAGCGGGAGCTGTGCGTGAAGCTGCCGGCCGACTACAACACGGCGCTGCTGCGCAGCGTGCTCGACCGCCCCATCCGCGTGTGCGGCATGGTGCGCAACGAGGGCGAGCCGGGCGGAGGACCCTTCTGGGTGGCCTCCGGCGACGGACTCGAGACGCTCCAGATCGCCGAGTCGAACCAGATCGCTCCCGAAAAGCGGGAGCTGATGCGTGCGGCGACCCACTTCAATCCGGTCGATCTGGTCTGCGGCATCCGCACCTCGAAGGGGGAGCGTTTCGACCTGCGGCGGTATGTCGATCCGGCGACGGGGTTCATCTCCCGCAAGTCGAGCGGCGGCCGCGAGCTGCTGGCCCAGGAGCTGCCGGGGCTGTGGAACGGCGCGATGGCCCGCTGGAACACCGTGTTCGTCGAGGTGCCCGCCGAGACCTTCTCGCCCGTCAAGGTGGTAACCGACCTGCTGCGCCCCGAACATCAGGGCGATGCGTGCTGATACGATTTATGAAATCCTTCCGGAACCGTGTTTCGGAAGGATTTTTTGAAATATCATTTTTTCGGTCCGATTTATGAAAATCCGGGGCCGGAGAATGAGAATAAAAACGAAATTTTACTATATTTGTACGGTTCGAACTCCTGCGGCGGGCCGAGGCGTGCCGGATGGCGGCGGAAAGGACCGGTAAGAGCAACAACAATAACAATTAGATAGATTTTACGATGGAAAACAAACTGCAAGAATTGACCCGGAAACTCTATGACGAGGGGCTGGAGAAGGGACGTGCCGAGGCGGACCGTTTGGTGGCCGAGGCGAAGGAGCGGGCTGCCCGGATGATCCGGGAGGCCGAAGCCGAAGCCGAGCGGATCCTCTCCGAAGCCCGTGTCAAGGCCGATGATACGGCCAAGAATACGATGACCGAGATCGCGCTCGCGGGCAAGCAGGCCGTCGCGAAGATCAAGTCGGAGATCGCTTCGCTGATAGTGGCCCGGAGCACCGCCTCTTCCATGAAGAGCGCCGCGCTCGACCCCGAGTTCGTGAAGCAGCTGCTGCTGACCGTCGCCCGCAACTGGAACGGAGCCGATTCGTCGCGCGGCGATTTGCAGGCGCTGCTGCCCGAGAGCGAACGCGAGGCGTTCGCGAAGACCTTCGACGCTGCGGCCCGGGAGCTGCTCGCCGAGGGAATCGAGGTGGGCTACTCGGAGCGGGTCAAGAGCGGTTTCAAGGTGGGCGCCCGCGACGGCGGGTACTATATCTCGTTCTCCGACGAGGCTTTCGACGAACTGCTGCGGGAGTTCCTTCGTGAGAAGGTGTACCGGTTGTTGTACCAAGCTTAGCCGTCGTATCCGATGTTCGACAGAAACTATTACTGTTTGGTCGCGGGCCTGAAGGAGTATTCGCTCGATGCCGACACGAAGGGGTTCGACCCCCGTGCCATCGTCGGGGAGATTCTGGAGGAGGTCTCGGCGCGCGACGCACGCTGCGTGCGGCTGCTGTACGGCTATTACGACTGCGAGAATCTGGTAAATTTCCGCAAGGGGCGCGCCGCGCACAATCCGCTGGGCAACTTCTCGCGCGAGGAGATCGAGCAGCAGACCAAGGATCCCGACCGGCTGCCCGGACGAATGGCGGCCGTGGTGCGGGCCTACGCCTCGGTGGTCGATGAGGATGCCGACGCGGAGGATGCGGCGGTCGATACGGACCGCTCGTTCGAGAACGCCCTTTTCGCGGCCTATTACGAGGAGTGCGCCCGTTCGAAGAGCCGCTTCCTGAGGGAGTGGTCGGCTTTCGACCGGACGCTGCGCAACGTCTCGGCCGCGGCGGTCGCCCGGGCGCTGGGGCGCTCGGCCGAAGGAGTGGTCGTGGGCGGCGGCGAGACGGCGCAGCAGCTGCGGCGCTCGTCGTCGGCCGATTTCGGGCTGCGGGGCGAGGTCGCCTGGCTCGATGCGCTGGTGGCGGCCGTGAACGACGAGGAGAACCTGGTGGAGAAGGAGCGCAAGATCGATCTGATCCGCTGGGCGGAGGCCGACGAGCTTTCGACCTTCGACTATTTCGATATCAACGCGCTGCTGGCCTATCTGGTCAAAGTAAATATCGTGGCGCGCTGGACCCGTCTGGACGAGGCGCAGGGACGGCGGATGTTCCGCCGCCTGATCGCCGATCTGGACGGCAGGGAGATGATCAATAAATAAAGACAAGATAATGAAAACGACAGGACGAGTAAACGGTATCATCTCGAATATCGTGATCGTGAAGGTGGACGGAGCCGTCGGCCAGAACGAGATATGCCACGTATATTGCGGGAATACCAAAATGATGGCCGAGGTCATCAAGGTAATCGGCGACAACGCCTATGTGCAGGTCTTCGACTCGACGCGCGGGTTGAAGATCGGCGACCGCGTCGAATTCGAGGGGCACATGCTGGAGGCGACGCTCGCTCCCGGTCTGCTTTCGCGCAACTACGACGGTCTGCAGAACGACCTGGAGAAGATGGACGGCCTGTTCATCGCGCGCGGTTCGATTACCGAGCCGATCGACTTCGGGAAGAAATGGGCCTTCAAGCCGCTGGCCAAGGCCGGCGAGCAGGTGTGGGCCGCCTCGTGGCTGGGCGAGGTCAAGGAGCAGTGGGTCGATCACAAGATCATGGTTCCCTTCACGATGGAGGGGTGTTATACGGTCAAGAGTGTGGCTGCGGCCGGCGAATACAAGGTTACCGACACGGTCGCCGTGCTGACCGATGCCGAGGGCCGCGACCACGAGGTCACGATGGTGCAGAAGTGGCCCGTCAAGCAGGCCGTGCGCTGTTATGCGGAGAAACCCCGCCCCTCGCGCGTGATGGAGACGGGCGTGCGCGCCATCGACACCTTCAACCCGCTGGCCGAAGGCGGCACGGGCTTCATCCCCGGTCCGTTCGGTGCGGGCAAGACGGTGCTGCAGCACGCCATCTCGAAGCAGGCCGATGCCGACGTGATCATCATGATCGCCTGCGGCGAGCGCGCCAACGAGGTGGTCGAGATCTTCAAGGAGTTCCCCGAGCTGGTCGATCCCCGCACCGGCCACAAGCTGATGGAGCGCACGATCATCATCTGCAACACCTCGAACATGCCCGTCGCGGCGCGCGAGGCATCGGTTTACACCGGCATGACCATCGGCGAATACTACCGTGCGATGGGGCTCAAGGTGCTCGTGATGGCCGACTCGACCTCCCGCTGGGCGCAGGCGCTGCGCGAGATGTCGAACCGTCTGGAGGAGCTGCCCGGCCAGGATGCCTTCCCGGTCGATCTCTCGGCGATCATCTCGAACTTCTACTCGCGCGCCGGTCTGGTCAAACTCAACAACGGAAGCACGGGATCGGTAACTTTCCTCGGTACGGTGTCGCCTGCCGGCGGTAACCTGAAGGAGCCCGTGACCGAATCGACCAAGAAGACCGCCCGCTGCTTCTACGCCCTCTCGCAGGGACGTGCCGACTCGAAGCGCTATCCGGCCATCGACCCGCTGGACTCCTACTCGAAGTATCTGGAGTATCCCGAGGTGGTGGACTATCTGGACGGCCGCATCGAGAAAGGGTGGGTCGAGAAGGTCTATGCCGGCAAGACGCTCGTCCAGCGCGGCAAGGAGGCCAACGACCAGATCAACATTCTGGGCGACGACGGCGTGCCGGTCGAGTACCACGAGCGGTTCTGGAAGTCGGAGCTGATCGACTTCGTGATCCTGCAGCAGGATGCCTTCGACGAGATCGACGCCAACTGCCCGATCGAGCGGCAGAAGATGATGTACGAGCTGGTGCTCGATATCTGCACGCGCGACTTCGCGTTCGCCGGATTCGAGGAGTGCTCGGCTTTCTTCAAGGGGCTGATCAACCTCTTCCGCCAGATGAACTATTCGGAGTGGAAGTCCGAGAAATTCGAGGACTACCGCCGGCAGATCGAACAAGCAGTCAATGATAAAGAATCCAAATAAGGCCGAGGTATGACAACACGAGCATTTCAGAAGATATATACCAAAATCGACAACATTACCAAAGCGACCGTGACGCTGCGGGCCGAAGGGGTCGGCAACGACGAGCTGGCGACCGTAGGCGGCCGCCTGGCCCAGGTGGTCAAGATCATGGGCGACCGGGTAACGCTCCAGGTATTCGCCGGAACGGAGGGTCTGGCCACCGACTCGGAGGTCGTCTTCCAGGGCGAGCCGCCCAAACTGCGCGTCTCGGACAACCTGGCCGGCCGCTTCTTCAACGCCTACGGCGAACCGCTCGAGGGCGGGGAGCAGCTGGAGGGCGAGGCCCGCGAGATCGGCGGTCCGACCGTGAACCCGTTCCGCCGCATCCAGCCCTCGGAGCTGATCGCGACGGGCATCGCCGGCATCGACCTCAACAACACGATCGTGACGGGTCAGAAGATCCCCTTCTTCGCCGACCCCGACCAGCCCTATAACGCCGTGATGGCCAACGTCGCGCTGCGTGCCAAGGCCGACAAGATCATCCTGGGCGGCATGGGTCTGTCGAACGACGACTTCCTCTACTTCAAGCAGGTGTTCGAGAACGCCGGTGCGCTCGACCGCATCGTCTCGTTCGTCAATACGACGGAGAATCCCCCAGTGGAGCGTCTGCTCGTGCCGGACATGGCCCTGACGGCGGCCGAATACTTCGCCGTCGATAAGGGCGAGAAGGTGCTGGTGCTGCTCACGGACATGACCCTGTACGCCGATGCGCTGGCCATCGTCTCGAACCGCATGGACCAGATCCCCTCGAAGGACTCGATGCCCGGTTCGCTCTACTCCGATCTGGCGAAGATCTACGAGAAGGCGGTGCAGCTGCCCAACGGCGGTTCGATCACGATCATCGCCGTGACCACCCTTTCGGGCGGCGACATCACGCACGCCATCCCCGACAACACGGGTTACATTACCGAGTGTCAGCTGTGCCTGCGAAACGACACCGATACGGGTAAGGTCATCGTCGACCCGTTCCGTTCGCTGTCGCGTCTGAAGC
>CAMWGZ010000067.1 GCA_947173915.1 uncultured Alistipes sp. | reverse complement strand
TGGTTGCCTGCTCCGAAGGTGGTGGAGATACTCCCGGGAATGCCGGCAAGCTGGTGCTGACGGTCGAGCCGACGACGCTGACGCTCGGCGAGGGCGACTTCAAATTTACCGCTACGCTTGACGGTGTGGATGTGACCGACTCGGAGTTCATCCACTTCCGCAATGCAGCCAGCAACAAGGACCTTACCAATCCCTATACGCCTGTGAATGCCGGCCCCGTTTCGTTCGTGGCTTTCTATCAGGAGGGTGAGCGCGCTGCTTTCTCCGCACCGGTAGAGTGTGTCGTGAACCGCGCAGGCTCCGGTGGTCCCCGCCGCCGTATCCTGGCTCTCGACTTCACGGGTGCCAACTGCTCGGCCTGCCCGGCGATGAACAGCATGCTGGCAAACTACATGAAGTCGAATCCCGAGCGTCTGGTCGTTTTGGGTATGCATGCTCCCAGCTACTCGCCTGACAATATGGTTGTGCCTGAGTTCCAGGAGCTCTTCGTGCGCTTCGGTGTGAAAGGCTATCCTTCGCTGTTCGTCGATATGCAGACCAACAACATAAACTCGTCCGAGTCGTTGCTCAAGGCTGTCGTTCAGAAGCAGTTGGATACCTATTGGGCGATCTGCGGCATCAAGATTGACGCTTCGCAGTCGGCAGGCAACAAACTCGTCGCTGAGACCGAGATCGAATTTACCGAGGGCGGCGAGGGTATTCGTGTTGCCGCTGTGGTCGTCGAGAACAACGTTGCCACGCCGAATCATGGCATAAAATTGAACGACCACGTGGTGCGTAAGTTCATTACCCAGCCGTTCGGCGAGTCGATGGAGGGCAGTGTTGCTCCCGGCGACAAGATTGCCAAGAAATTCGAGGTGGAGCTTGACAACAGCTGGAATCCCGAGGAGTGTGAGATCGTGGTTTACGTCTTCTACACCAAGGACGGCAAACAGGTTGTGAACAACTCGCGCATGTGCGCATTCGGCGAGAGTGTCGATTACGACAAGGAGTAATTCCGCCCGTCGTATGGCTTCCTGACGTTTTCGACAGGCCGCGGGGCATCCGAACATTGTTTCGGACTCTTCCGGGGCGGAAAAAAGAATGTCGGAGACGGCGATGATTTCCAGGATCCGCGGCGGCGCAGATTGTCTTCGCCGCTGCGGTAGCCCGGAAACCGGGTTGAAAAATACGAAACCAATTTACTAACTTAATAATTAAACACTTATGAATTTAACTCAAAAACTGCTCCGCCTGATGCTGATGCTGGCGATCTCGTGGAGCGTGGTAGGGTGTTCGGACGACAAGACCGGACCTGATGTGGAAGGACCCTACGTGCAGATCGAGCTGCTGTCTGCTGCAGCTCATGAGGTGTCGGTAGCTTTCATTCCGATTGATGTTACCCCCTCGATGTATGCCTATCAGATTTTCGAGGCAGCCGAGGCTCCCGAGATTTTGGAGGGTAACGATGTCTTCAAGAACGGCGTACAGGCTCCCGTGAGCTCCAACGCTATTGTGATCTCCGAACTTAAAGCCGGTACGGACTACCGTATCTTCGCCGTAGCCATGAGCGAGAACGGTGTGACGCGCGCTACCTATCTGGACTGCGCCACCGCTCCTGCCGTCGAGGCTACCGAAGACGGTATCGGTGTCGAGGTAACCGCGGTTTCGGACCGTACGTTCTCCTACAAACTCTCGAAGGGTAAGAACGTTACCGCAGGCCGTGTGCTGGTCTATCCTAAAGTTCAGATCGAAAACTTCCTCGACGACTTCCTCGCACAGGCTGAGGCTGCCGGTGCGGAGCTGACCCGTGAGGATGGTATCCGGGATATTATGACCAACACCCTGGTGCACCTGACCAACCGCGTCAGCGGCGACGAGGCTGTCGATTATGCCGGTCTGGTTATGCCCGACCTCGACTACTACATCATGACGCTGGGTCTGACCGGCGATGCCGAGGAGTTCTTGGATAAGGAGCCGGGCGATATTATTACCCTGGAGCTTACCACGGTTGCTTCGCCGCTCGATCCGACGGTCGAGGCCAGACTGACGGCTGGACGATGCAACTACCGTCAGGCCAACTGGAACGTCTGGATTTCGGGAACGACCTACGGTTACATGCGTTTCGTTACCGACAAGGTGCAGATCGACGAGTACATGCAGCGTGGTCATACGGAACGCGATCTGTCCGACTTCGTCCGCTCCATCGACTACCTGATGCTGATGCAGAACCGCTCGGAGAACGATATTCAGGGTCTGACCATCAACCCCGAAGACAACTCGGCTACCCGTGTGGAGACTATTAATCCCAGCAGCGATATTATCAATGGTGCTCCCGGTTTGGAACTGACCTGTCTGGTTGTCGGTGTCGATCAGAACTACATGTGCGATCGCACGGTACAGCGCGTCGATGTCACGCTGCCCGAGAAACCCGATCACAGCGCGGCTACGGTGGAGATCAACATCCGCGAGGTTTCGGCTACCGGTTTCAAGGCTGACTTCATCTTCAACGACGACTGCAGGACCTGCTACTACGAACTCTTCCCTGCCGGTACTTTCGAGGCTGAGTACAAGGACAGCCCCGAGAACCAGAAGATGCTGATCAATACGTTGGTTGCGGGTAGTGGTAAAGGTGCTTCCCGTATGGCTCCCTACACCTCGGACGCTCCGGTGGATCCCATGTACACCGAACCGTGGCACAACTGGCTCGATCCCAACACTAGCTATGAGATCATCGCTACCTGCGTTGACTACGACGGTATTCTGAATGAGGAGCTGTGGGTATCCGAGCCTTTTACCTCCTTACCTCTTGTGTACGGCGGGTCGAAGTACAAGCTGAAGCTCGAGTCTTTCGACGTAAGTCGCGATAGCTTCGGTGTTTATGTGGGTCTCGATCCCGAGTGGATCGATGAGAACGGTCTGGAGGCCGAGGGTGCCCTCAATACCGCTTACGTAATGGTGCGTAAGGCAACCGAGGCTGCTCCTTCCGCAGCACAGATAAGAAGCGGCGGCGATATCTGGCACTGGTTCGAGAAATATGCCGGCACTTCGTGGAGCATGACTCGTCCCGGCTTCAAGTACGGTTCCGATTCGTATAAGTGGGTTCAGTTCTGGCAGCCCGACACCGAGTATGTGATCTATGCAACCGCTGATGATCGCGACGGTCATGTCCTCGACGTGGCAAGCTACAATGTCAAGACGAAAGCCAAAGTCCTCGGTAAAGATCCCCGCGTGACGGAGCTTTCTTTCCTGAACATGACTCCTACGTCGTTCGACTACCGGATCTCCGTCAATGACCAGACCGACTATGCCAATTTCATCTGCGTGGCTCTTGATTCGGGTCGTCTTTCCTATGATCCCGATTCGAGCGACCCCAATAAGAGCGACAAGCAGACTCTGATCGACGACTTGAAGCTGTTGTTGAATAATGGTCTGGGTATGCCGATGCATGGCGAGTCCATCCTGATTACCAATGTTACGAACCTGGTAACGCCCGGATCGACCCACTATCTTGCAGCTATCGCTTACGGTGCTGTGGATGATAAGGGTGTCCCCTACACGCACTTTAACTATGCCGAGGCTACCACTCCGCTGGAGTAGTAGGCGTATCTGAGGCCGATCCTCTGACGAGGCATCGAACCGATAAATGAAGGGAGCCTGCCCTGATTGCAGGGTGGGTTCCCTTTTTTCTTTTCATTTTTTAACCCTTTTATTCAATTATTATGAAAGCTATTTTGAAGAAATTCTGGCTTTACCTCCCGATGGTCATGCTGTTCGGGGCGGTGGGTTGTAGCGATGACAAAGAGCCGGTCATCGAGGCGGATCCCGCTTCGATCACGATCGACAACGTCACGACCACCTCTTCGAGCGTACGCTTCACGCTGACGCCCGAGAAAGCGGTCCGCTACACCTACGAGGTAGCTCTGGTCGGCGAGACCGGGGATGTCAAGGAGATCCCCAACGGCGAGGCCTCGACCCAGGAGGTAGCCGACCTGGAGGCGGATCAGCTCTACTTCATCAAGGCCATCGCCTACAACGAGAATGGCCAGCCTTCGGAGGAGGCGCGTCACGAGTTCCGCACGACGGCTCTGGCGAGCGTAGTCATCAAGGAGAAGATCGAGGTAACGGTTTCGTCGGCGAAGGTAACCTTCGTGCCGACCAACGCCGTTTCGGTATCCTACACCTGGTATGAGGCGGAGAACAAGCCCGCCGAGCTGAACTGGCTGAAGAAGGAGAGCAACGAGACCTTCACTGTCGAGATCTCTGAGCTGAAGGACGACACCGACTATGTCGTAGAGGCATTCGCTACCAACGCCGAGGGCGACAGCGAGCCCCAGACCGCTACCTTCAAGACGCTGGCCCTGCCGACGCTGACGATGGCGCTCAACGCCGAGGAGCTTAAGGCTCACTCCGCACAGCTGACCTTCACGCCGGCCAATGCCGACGGTTTCGCCTATGCCTACTACAAGGCTGAGGAGCGTCCCGAGGAGCCGGTATTCGTTCCCGTTACCGCCAATGAGGAGACTGTCGTAACGCTCAACCGCTTGGCTGCCAACACCGCCTACATGGTCGAGGCTTATGCCTGGTCGGGCGACTACAAGACCGAGGTCATCACGCTCGAGGAGGCTTTCACGACTCCCGAAGCTACTGAGGGTCTTGAGGTGACCATCTTCAATAACGGCAAGGTCGCTTATGTCGAGATGTACATGAATCCCGAGAAGATTACCGGTTACTACTATTCCTCGCAGTTCATCGAGGTAGGCGGCTGGCTGAATTATGAGTCTGCCGCAGATTGGTGGAAAGACGAGCAGCAGAACGCATGGTGGGGCCTTAATCCTACGACGAAGGATCATAGCATGATGAGCACCAGCCTGATGGCGAACAAGTCTTATGTGTTCTACACCATCGAGCAGGTCGATGGCAAATGGGACGAATCGACCCTCAAGGAGTACAAGTTCACGACCGGATCGGGCTTCGAATTCAAGACGGATGCCATGCTCGAGGCAACCTATACGCCCACTCAGACCAGCATTGCATTCGATGTCGTATGTTCGGAAAACTCGATTGTCATGCTCGCATGCTGCGCACCCAAAGCAACGGTTGATGCTACCGAGGGCGGTGCCCAGACTTACTTCTCGAGTGCGAACAACTATCTGTCGAGAATGATCGATGTTCCGGTTGTTTCCTCGGAGCACACGAACCTGGCACCCGGTACGGAGTATTACGTGATGGTCGCTACGCTGGAGCGTGACAACAAACTCAGCAAGTTGAATGTCCAGACGGTCAAGACGCTCGACGTTGAGCCGGTCGAGGGCGTGGAGACGACCGTAGATCTTGTCGGTGTCGATTTCACGAGCGTAGAGTTCGACGTTGCCGTTACTTCTGAGGAGAATGTCGAGCAGGTACGTTACAAGCTGGTCAAGAAGAGCGAGGCTGGTGACGAGCAGGCGATAGCCAACGAGGTGTACGGTGGTGTCAATACCATGAGCGCTTATCCGGTAAGTTCGGAGGAGGATGCGAATACCTACACCAGCAGAGTAAAGCCGTGGGAGAGATTGGATTCGGGCACCGAATACAAGTTATTCCTGGCTCCGATGTTGTCCGGTCAGCGTTTCGGCAAGGTCGTGTCCATGGAGTTCGCGACCGATGATCTCGGCAAACTGGACGGTGTGGCTAAGGCTGAGATTCTGGCAGGTTTCAACTTGAGTAACGGTTATGTGCAGGTTACCTTCAAGCCTAATGAAGATTGCGAGGCTATTATTTACAAGAGTCTTTCGGAAGAGGCTTTTGTGCAGAATGCTTACGATCGCTTCACGAGAATGCTTGCCGAGAATATCGCAGCCGATTCTTATGCAAATAAGATTTTCGATGTAACGGACGAGAGCCAGCTGACCAACCCGCAGGCATGTTATGTTTCCGCTTACACTACGGGTGGTAACTATATCATCGCTCTGCTGAAAGACAAGGAGGGCAAGTTCTCGACGGCGTATGCGGAGGTTCCTGCTGCATGGACTGTGAACGACACCAACCTGCGTAAAGAGCTGCTCGCTTACGATGAGGACGGCGACAATATACTGATTGCATCGGAGATCGAGGCGGTAACCTCTTTGACGCTGAGCGACAAGACCTTTACCAGCATGCGCGGTATAAGCTACCTGTACGCTCTGGAGACGCTGGAGTTGAACAACGTGACGGGCGGACAGTGGCTGTTCGCATCGCAGGAGGCTTACCGTGAGTGGCAGAACCCGATGCCGAAGCTGAAGACGCTGAAGATTGAGAATGCTTCGGGCAAGAAGATGTCTTTCACGCATATCGCGCTCAATAATTGCCCCGAGCTTCAGACCCTTGTTATTCGGGCAGATGCAAGCGACAGCTCGCTGAAGACGCTCGATATCAGCAAGAATACGGAGCTGCTCATCTCTTCGCCCGACAACTTCTACTTCCCCTGGTCGGTAACGGAGGTTATCTGCAACAAGGATCAGGAGAAGCAGGTTCGGGCTCAGATGGCCGATCGTCTCTACGAAGGCCTCACGGTAACCGTTGCCAAGGATGAGGAGTAATGATTCCGAAAACCTTCGATTCGGGAGGAGGAATCGCCGCTCTTGCGGCCGATGACCCACACCCGGTCGATGAATAACCGCTCCCGGTCGCTTTTATAGCGGCCGGGAGTTTTTTTTGTGCCCGGGAGTTTTCGGGGAGTTTTTTTGTCAGTGTCGCGGCCGTGCTTCGGAGTGTTGCCGGAGTTTGAGGGCAGGAGGGCAGGAGGGCAGGAGGGCAGGAGGGCAGGAGGGCAGGAGGGCA
>CAMWGZ010000066.1 GCA_947173915.1 uncultured Alistipes sp. | reverse complement strand
ACACCCAGAACCCTCCATACTCCACCGACAACCGTCACTCGTCACCGCTCAACGCTCAAATCTCAAACCTCACACCTCACACCTTTCACCTCGCACCTTGCACCTCGCACCCCGCAACCCCGCAACCCCGCACCGGGGGCTGATATCGTCCTGCTTGCTTCGGTTTGCGCTTCGGGCGGCGCATAAAAAAAGAGTATCCGGCCTTGTAAAGGCCGGATACTCCGGAAATTTTCCGTATGATCGGGATTCGGATTAGCGAACCTCGCGAATGATCTCTGCACCGTGCTGGATCGCTTTCTCGTTCTCGGGAAGCATCTTCCATGCACGCTCCGGCAGCGACTTCTTCAGACCGACCATCACGTTCTCCATCTTCACGACGGGGCAGACCTTCAGGTAACCGCCCAGGATCATCGTGTTGAACATTTTGGCCTTGCCCAAACGTGCGCTCTCCGCCGTAGCGTCGATCGTGTAGATCTTGATGTCGGTGCGGCTCGGATGGCGCGTGATGCCGTTCGTGTCGTAGATCAGCGTACCGCCGGGACGAACCATCGGCTCGAACTTGTCCATCGACTGCTGGTTGAGGATGATTGCCGTGTCGAACTCATGTGCGATCGGCGAGGAGATGCGCTTGTCCGACAGGATGACCGTAACGTTGGCCGTACCGCCGCGCATTTCGGGACCGTAAGAGGGCATCCAGGTAACCTCGAAATCCTGCATAACGCCCGAGTAAGCCAAAATCTTACCCATCGAGAGGACACCCTGTCCACCGAAGCCTGCAATAATTAAAGTCTCTTTCATATTCTTGTCCTCTCTTACTTCTTGGTTAAGTCCTTGATATCACCCAACTGATAGAAGGGCAGCATGTTCTCCTCAAGCCACTTGTTGGCAGCCACCGGCGAGAGTTTCCAACCGCTGTTGCAGGTCGAAACCACCTCGACGAGCGAGAAGCCGTTGCCGGCCATTGCGTTCTCGAATGCCTTGCGGATCGCCTTCTTGCACTGGCGGACGTGTGCCGGGTTGAAAACGCTCTGACGCGTGATGTAGGTAACACCGTCCAGGTGGGCCATCATCTCGGCGATCTTGTAGGGATAACCGTTCAGACGGGGATCACGACCGTAGGGAGTCGTCGCGGTCTTCATGCCCAGCAGGGTGGTCGGAGCCATCTGACCGCCGGTCATGCCGTAAATGGCGTTGTTGATGTAGATCGCCACGATGTTCTCACCGCGTGCGGCCGCGTGAATCGTCTCGCCCGTACCGATGGCCGACATGTCGCCGTCGCCCTGATAGGTAAATACCATGCTGTTCGGGTGCAGACGCTTGGCAGCGGTAGCTACGGCGCAAGCGCGGCCGTGAGCAGCCTGAATCCAGTCCACGTCGATATAGTTGTAAGCGAAAACCGAGCAACCGACAGGCGAAACAGCGATCGTCTTGTCTGCCAGGCCCATCTCGTCGATTACCTCGGCAACCAGTTTGTGAATCGTACCATGGCTGCAACCGGGGCAATAGTGCATCACGTTGTCCGTGATCAGCTTCGGCTTGGCATACACCAGGTTCTCCTGTTTGATTTCTACTACTTCTGCCATATTTTTACTTTTTATTAATCAGTTTGTCTTTGAGCGCAGCCAGTACCTCGTCCGGCGAGAACATCATACCGCCCTGACGACCGTAGTGCTCTACGGGAGCCGCACCGTTTACAGCGAGCCGAACATCCTGAACCATCTGTCCTGCGTTGAGCTCTGCGCTCAGGAAGCCCTTCACGCCGCGCTTCGCCAGGTCGGCGATCGCCTTGGTCGGGAAAGGATAGAGCGTGATGGGACGCAGCAGACCGACCTTGATACCCTCCGCGCGAGCCATCTCGACCGTAGCCGAGCAGATACGTGCCGACGAACCGAACGCAACGATCACGTAGTCGGCATCCTCGCAGTCGATAGCCTCGTAGCGTACCTCGTTCTCTTCCATAGCCTTGTACTTGGCCTGGAGGCGGAGGTTGATCTGCTCCATTACCTCCGACTTAAGCTCCAGCGAGGTAATGATGTGGCGGTCCTGACGGTTGCCTTTGCCGCAGGAAGCCCAATCCTTGCACTCCTCGGCGATCTCCTCGTCCGTCTTGCGGGGACGCTGGGGAGCCAGAACGACCTTCTCCATCATCTGACCGATGGCACCGTCGGCGAGAATCATCGCCGGGTTGCGGTATTTGAAAGCGAGATCGAAAGCCAGACCTACGAAGTCGTGCATCTCCTGCACCGAGTTGGGAGCCAGGACGATCAGGTGGAAGTCACCGTGTGCGCCGCCCTTGCAGGCCTGGAAATAGTCGCCCTGCGAAGGCTGGATCGTACCCAGACCCGGGCCGCCGCGCTGGCAGTTCACGACCACGCAGGGAAGCTCGGCACCGGCCAGGTAGCTCAGACCCTCGCTCATGAGGCTGACACCGGGGCTGGACGAAGAGGTCATAACCCGTTTGCCGGTCGATGCACCGCCGTAAACCATGTTGATCGACGAGACTTCGGATTCGGCCTGGAGCACTACCATGCCGGTGGTCTCCCAGGGTTTCTCCTCCATCAAAGTTTCCATTACCTCCGACTGCGGGGTAATAGGGTAGCCGAAGTAGCCGTCGCAACCGTAGCGAATCGCTGCGTGAGCGATCACTTCGTTGCCTTTCATCAATTTTACTTCTTTCTCTGCCATAGTTTATTCAAATTTTTGACGATAAACCGTGATGCAACTGTCCGGACAGATAACCGCGCAGGAAGCGCATCCTGTGCAAGCGTCCGGATTAGCCATCTGAGCCACGGGGTAACCTTTGCTGTTTACCTCTGCCGACAAATGCAGCACCTGACACGGGCAGGAAGCCACGCAGACTCCGCAACCTTTGCAGCGCTCCTTATCGACGAGGATTGTTCCTTTGATTTTTGCCATAAGACATCCATTTATTATAAGTTGCTTACAAAAGTAAGCATTTTTTACGGTATATTGTCATAATCCGTAATTAAAATTTTGCTTCGCTCTTAAAATATGTTCGAAAATGTTCTGAATCCGCGATATACCCGATGCGCCCCGGAAAACGGACCGGACGAAAATTTGGTCTTTCGGTAATTTATGCCTAAATTAGGCAATGAAGTTTAATCCTGAAAATTCCAAATGCGTATGAAAGAGAACAAATTCCTCTCGTTTTTCGTTCCGTTGTTCGACTACATCGACTCCGGCAGGTTCTTCCGCGAGCCTTTCCGCTGGCTCTATGCGATAATCGCCGTTCTCAATCTGCTGGCACCCATCGTATTGCTGGCGATAGCCGGCTCGAACGGCCTGTTCGAGTACGGCGGAGGAAAGTTGATTGCCGCCTTTATTCTTGCCTGGATCGTATTCGTCTTTATCATGTGGATCGGCTTCCAGCTCTGGTGGAACCGCCGCGAAAAGGTGTATGCGGTGTCTGAGGCTCAGGATGATTTCGTCGCCATTCCCGTCTATTCGCATTTCATCCAGACCTGCGGCGAGTGGCTCGGCGTGGTCATCGGTATCGGCGGTACGCTGTTCTCCCTGATCGCGGTGCTGTTCGGCGTGGCGGATGCGTTCCGGGTGCTCTACCTGCCGGTCGGAGGTATCTTGCTCTTCCCGGTCTATGGTTTCATGGCCGTTGTCGTGACGCGTGTCCTGGCCGAGACCTTCCGTGCGCTGGCCTCTATCGCCAACAACACCAAAAAGCATTGAGCCGCCTGGCGCGTAGCGGAGTCTGTGCGGCTGCGCAACCTCCGGTAAGAAACATGAAAAAGGAGAATCCTGCAGGATTCTCCTTTTTTCGGATTTTTCGGGGATTGTTACTCCTCGAAAGTGTGGATCACGACACCCGAGCGCAGTTTCGGCTCGAACCAGGTAGTCTTCGGAGGCATGATGTTGCCCGTGTCGGCGATGTCAATGAGCTGCTGCATCGAGACGGGGTAGAGGGCGAACGCCGCCTTCATCTCGCCGCTGTCCACGCGCTTCTTCAGCTCGCCCAGACCGCGGATGCCGCCGACGAAGTCGATACGCTTCGAGGTGCGCAGGTCCTTGATGTCGAGCAGCTGGTCGAGTACCAGGTTCGAGAGCACCGTCACGTCCAGCACGCCGATCGGATCGGCATCGTTGAACGTGCCCGGCTTCGCCGTCAGGCTATACCACTCGCCGTCGAGGTAGAGGGCGAAGTTGTGCAGCTGGGCCGGATGATAGATCTCCTTGCCCTTGGCCTCCACCGTGAAGTTCTTCTCCAGAGCCTTCAGGAACTCGGCGGGGCTCATGCCGTTCAGATCCTTTACCACGCGGTTGTAGTCGATGATGCGCAGCTGGCTTGCGGGGAACGTCACGGCCAGGAAGAAGCAGTACTCCTCGTTGCCGGTGTGGTTGGAGTTGTTCTCCTGACGCTTCTTGCCCACACGTGCGGCAGCGGCCGTGCGGTGGTG
This sequence comes from uncultured Alistipes sp., assembly GCA_947173915.1. GTDB lineage: Bacteria > Bacteroidota > Bacteroidia > Bacteroidales > Rikenellaceae > Alistipes. The sequence continues at coordinate 2,563 of CAMWGZ010000066.1, read as the reverse complement.
TCCGTCGGCGACGTAGAGTGCCGGGATGGCTGCGAAGATCTCCGTGATGCGGTCGTTGATCTTGCGGTCGCGGATTACCCAGAAGTGGTGGCCGAAGCCCTCGGGAGCAGCCGTGAAGTCGTAGTCGGCCTCATGCTCCTTCACATAGTCGGCGACGATCTTGTTGATCTCGTCGTTGTCGGGATATGCGAAGAACACCGGCTCCAGGTTGGCCTGCTGAAGCTCTACGTGCTTCATGCGGTCCTCCTCCTTCTCCACGCGGGTCAGCTCGTGCTTCTTGATCTTGCCCGTCCAGTAGTCCTCGTAGTGGCAGCACATGGCCAGACCGTACTGCGTGCGGCCGTTCATGGTCTGTGCGTAGATGTAGTAGTGCTCCTCCTCGTCCTGAACGAGCCAGTTTTTCTTGCGCCACTCCTTGAAGTTCTCCACGGCTTTCGTGTAAACCTTCTCGTCGTGCTCGTCGGCGATCGGATCGAAGTCGATCTCCGGCTTGATGATGTGCAGCAGCGAGCGCTCTCCGGCTTCGGCCTTGGCCTCTTCGGAGTTCAGTACGTCGTAGGGACGCGACGAAACCTCGGCGGCCATCTCCTTCGGGGGACGAATGCCTGCAAACGGTTTGATTCTTACCATAATGTCGTTGTGGTATTAAGGAACTACTATTTGTTTACCTGGAAACGGGTGTTGCCGTTCTTGAAGAAATCGACGATCTGGCTGGCTGCGGCCAAACCGGCGTTGATGTTGGCCTCGGCGGTCTCGGCACCCATCTTCTTGGGCGTTGCGAAGAAGCGCTTGCCGAACTTCTCGGCCATCTCGGCAGCCGTTTCGGGAGCGATGTCGGTAATGTACTTCAGGTCCTCGCGCTCGGTCATCGCCTGAGCTACGCCGGCCTCGTCGATAACCTCCTTGCGGGCGGTGTTCACGAGCGTGGCACCCTTGGGCATCGACGAGAGGAGTTTGTAGCCGATCGACTTCTTGGTCTGCTCGGTTGCGGGGATGTGCAACGAGAGGTAGTCGGCCTTCGCGTAAAGCTCCTCGATGCTATCGACCTTCTGTACGCCGTCCGCCTCGAATACCTTTGCGTCCGAGATGAAGGGGTCGAAAGCGATGACGTTCATGCCCAGAGCCTTGCCCTTGCGGCCCACCAGCTTGCCGACGTTGCCGTAGGCGTGGATGGCCAGCGTCTTGCCCTGCAGCTCGCTGCCGGTGCCGGGGTTGAACTGGTTGCGGGCCATGAAGACCATCATGCCCAGCGCCAGCTCGGCTACGGCGTTCGAGTTCTGACCCGGGGTGTTCATCACGACGATGCCTTTGGCCGTTGCTGCGGCCAGGTCCACGTTGTCGTAGCCGGCACCCGCACGAACGACGATCTTGAGGTTCTTGGCAGCCTCGATGACCTCGGCGGTCACTTTGTCGCTGCGGATGATCAGCGCGTCGGCATCGGCCACAGCCTCGAGCAGCTGAGCCTTGTCGCTGTATTTCTCCAGAAGCGCTACTTCGTAGCCGGCCTCCGTGATGATATTCTTGATTCCATCGACAGCCTTCTTTGCGAAGGGTTTTTCAGTCGCGATTAAAACTTTCATATCGGAATAGTTCGTTAAATCATAAAAATCTATGGCGCCGTTCTCCCTACGTTTGGGCGTAAAAGCGAAGAACTGCGCCATAGTGTTTAATTCAGTGGATTATTTGTGGAGCTTTTCGAACTCCTGCATGCAGGCTACCAGTGCCTCGACGCTCTCCTGCGGGCAGGCGTTGTAGATCGAAGCGCGGAAACCGCCCACCGAACGGTGGCCCTTGATGCCGACCATGCCCTTCTCCTTGGCGAAAGCCATGAACTCGGCCTCCAGCGCCTCGTGGCCCGGAGCCATCACGAAGCATACGTTCATGATCGAACGGTCCTCCTTCTCGGCGGTGCCTACGAACATCGAGTTGCGGTCGATCTCGTTGTAGAGGGTCTCGGCCTTCTTCTTGTTGCGCTCGTACATGGCCTCGACGCCACCCAGCTCCTTGACCCACTTGAGGGTCTCGTGCATCACGAAGATCGGGAATACGGGAGGCGTGTTGAACATCGAACGGTTGCGTGCCTCGTCGGTGTAGTGCGTGCCGTAGTTTACCATCGTCTGGAGTTTACGCTCCGAGCTGCCGATCAGGTCCTTGCGGATGATGACGAAGGTAACGCCTGCGGGGCCTACGTTCTTCTGGGCACCGCCGTAGATCATGCCGTACTTCTTGACATCGACCGGACGGCTCATGATATCCGACGACATGTCGGCAACGAGCGTGACGGGGCAGTCCATATCCTCGTGGATCTCGGTACCGTAGATGGTGTTGTTGGTCGTAATGTGGAAGTAGTCCGCGTCGGTCGGGATCGTGTAGTTCTTCGGAATGTAGCTGTAGTTCTTGTCCTCCGAAGAAGCGACGATCTCTACATCGCCGTAGAACTTGGCCTCTTTGGCTGCCTTCTTGGCCCAAACGCCGGTCTGAAGGTAAGCGGCCTTTTTCTTGAGCAGGTTGGCCGGAACCTCGAAGAACTGGGTCGAGGCACCGCCGCCGAGGAACATGACGG